>JBIQJK010000121.1:0-10652 GCA_044507535.1 Planctomycetaceae bacterium
TGGGACCGCCTTCAGCCCCAGGATGTGATGAGCCGACATCGAGGTGCCAAACCGCGCCGCCGCTATGGACGCTCGGGCGCGATCAGCCTGTTATCCCCGGGGTACCTTTTATCCGTTGAGCTACGACCCTTCCACACGGGATCGCAGGATCATTAGAGCCTACTTTCGTAACTGCTCGACCCGTCGGTCTCGCAGTAAAGCCGGCTTGTGCTCTTACACTCGAGGCACGGTTTCCATCCGTGCTGAGCCGACCTTTGCGCTCCTCCGTTACCTTTTTGGAGGAGACCGCCCCAGTCAAACTACCCAACACCCACTGTCCCTCGCCCGGCTTCACGGGAGTCGAGGTTAGGTCACAAGTACGCACAGGGTGGTATTTCACCTGTGGCTCCACCCGAGCCGAAGCCCGGGCTTCAAAGCCTCCCACCTATGCTACGCAGTGTGAACTCGTGACCAATAGTTGCCTATAGTGAAGGTCCACGGGGTCTTTCCGTCTTGCTGCGGGTAGACGGCATCTTCACCGCCACTACTATTTCACCGAGTCGGTCGTGGAGACAGTGCTCCAGTGATTACGCTATTCATGCGCGTCGGAACTTACCCGACAAGGAATTTCGCTACCTTAGGACCGTCATAGTTACGGCCGCCATTCACCGGTGCTTGAGTCGCGAGCTTCGCCTTGCGGCTGACCCGCTTCCGTGACATTCCGGCATCGGGCAAGCGTCACACTGTATACATCCTCTTGCGAGTTAGCACAGTGCTGTGTTTTTGATAAACAGTTCCCAGAGCCTTTTCTCTGCGCCCCGGGCTTGCGCCCTAGGGCCCCCTTATCGCGAACTTACGGGGTCAATTTGCCTAGTTCCTTCACGACCGTTCTCTCGAGCGCCTTGGGCTATTCGCCCCGCCTACCTGTGTCAGTTTTAGTACGGGCCTCGGTTTGCCCCCGCCGCTTTTCTAGGAACCCGCTTTGCCAGCATCGGCCTGACGGCCTGGACGTCTATCAGTCCCGCTGACTCCACGGATCCGCACGACGGTTTGATCTCCCCGAGGGCTGGGGATTATTGACCCCATGTCCATCGACTACGCCTTTCGGCCTCGTCTTAGGCCCCGGCTAACCCTGGGCGGATTTACCTTCCCCAGGAAACCTTAGGCTTACGGCGAACAGGATTTTCACCTGTTTTATCGTTACTCAAGCCGGCATATTCACTTCCTCACGCTCCACGACCCGTTCCCGGACCGCTTCACCGCTGTGAGGAACGCTCTCCTACCGCACCACCAGAGGTGATGCCCGCAGCTTCGGTTCGATGCTTATTCCCGATCATTATCGGCGCCAGACTCCTCGACCAGTGAGCTATTACGCACTCTTTAAATGATGGCTGCTTCTAAGCCAACATCCTGGCTGTCACAGCAGTCTGACTTCCTTTCGAACTAAGCATCGATTGGGGACCTTAGCTGGCGATCTGGATTTTTCTCCTTTTGACGACGGATATTGTCACTCGCCGTCTATCTCCCAGGGCTTGGGCATTGGTATTCGGAGTTTGGTTGGAACGGCTAGCCGGGTAGGCCGCTCATCCCATCCAGTAGCTCTACCCCCAATGCATGCCCCCTGAGGCTAACCCTAAAGTTATTTCGGAGAGAACGAGCTATCTCCCAGTTTGATTACACTTTTAGTCCTCCCGTCAGCTCATCTCAGACCTTTTCAACGGTCACGAGTTCGGCCCTCCAGGCGGTTTTACCCGCCCTTCAGCCTGGCCAACGGTAGATCACAAGGTTTCGCGTCTAGCCCGTGCGACTCAACGCCATTTTCAGACTCGCTTTCGCTCCGCCTCCGGCCCGCTAGGCCTTAGGCTCGCCGCACAGACTAACTCGCCGGCTCATTATGCAAAAAGCACGCCGTCACCCCGGAGGGCTCCGACCGCTTGTAAGCACACGGTTTCAGCTACTCTTTCATTCCGCTCGTCGCGGTGGTTTTCAACATTCAGTCGCCTTACTGGTTCGCTATCGGTCGTCCAGGAGTACTTAGGCTTGGAGGGTGGACCCCCCATGTTCAGTCCGGGTTCCACGAGCCCGAACCTACTCGAGGCCTGGCCAGCTTCCGGTTACAGGGCTTTCACCTTCTCCGGCTCGTGCATTCCAACACGTTCACTCTTCCGCTGGTTTATCCGCGTTCGCTCGCCGCTACTGACGGAGTCGCGTTTGCTTTCCTTTCCTACAGGTACTGAGATGTTTCAGTTCCCTGCGTTCGCCTCTGCACCCTATGCATTCAGGTGCAGATACCCTTTCGGGTGGGTTGCCCCATTCAGAGATCCCAGGATCGCAGATCGGTTACCATCTCCCCTGGGCTTATCGCAGGTTCCCACGTCTTTCATCGCCTCTGGACGCCAAGTCATTCACCGTGTGCCCTTCGTGGCTTGATCACACCAACCCGACGCCGCGACCGTCCGGCTTCGTCCAGCTTCCGCCTTTGGGGGCTTTCGCCTTCAGAGCCTTCCGGGCACGTCTCGGTCGCCGGACCCGTCTTTCGGGGGTTCGGCACGGTGCGAGCCAACAGTTATGAGCTTCGATTGCTCTTCGCCTTGGCTACGCTCAATCGGTGTCATTCGCAGCTCCGACCTCGGACCGAGACGACCTGGGAGCGCCGCTTGCGCGGGGCACACCAGCCGCCCGACCGAGTCGAAGACCACAACACCTGTCCGTATCCGGTTTTCAATGAGGGGCGTCTTCGACGGGATCAACCCGTCTCGGACACGGCCTTCTGGGCGTCCCAGAGGCCGTTCACGTCATCTAGGTGACGCGAGGGGAAGCATAGACACCTCCCTCCGGGAGTCAAGGCAAGCCGCCCGACTTTGCCGCAATCCACGGTTGTTCCACGGGGCGTCCCGAGCGTGAAACGAAGAGGGGCCGGCCTCTGGTGAGACCGGCCCCTGGTGCGCCTGGAGAGGAGGCTTGAGAGCGGGACGGGATCAGCCGCCGCCGGCGCCGCCGCCGCTCTTGCCGGCGGGGGCGGTGGGCTCGGAGGGGCGCCGGTCCGGGGTCTGGGGGCCGGGCTGCCGGACGACGGGCTTGGGCCGCAGGGCCTGCTCGCCGAGGGCCGCGGAGTGCGCGACCCGCATGTACGCCTGGCCCTGGCGCTCCGTGTCGGGATTCCGGACGACGATGTCGCCGCCGCCATCGCGGAGGAAGGCCTGGAACTGGCTGCCGGGGGTGCCGCCGAGGCCCTGCTCGCGGACGGCGGGGACCGCGGCGACGTCGAGGAGGTAGGCGTCGCGGGAGACGGGGACCTGGGTGTAGATGATATTCAGGGGCTCGTCGGGGTTGGCCGCGGGCTGGGCGGGGTCAAGGTCCGGGTTGTTCGGATCCTGGTTCCGACCGGGGGGGGCAACGAGCTCGGGGCGCATCGCGGCGAAGTCGGGGACGCGGACGAGGCCGGCGACGGGGTCGCCAGGCTCGAGGGTGATAGCGTCCTTGCGCCAGAAGCCCCACTTGAAGACGTAGAGCTCGGCCGCGGCGCGGGGGCCGCCGGCGAGGCCGCCGCCGATCGGCTGGTCCTGGGCGCTGGAGATGAAGAAGTAGGTCTCGGGATCAACGGTGACGGGGTCGCTCCAGGGGGAGGGAGCGGAGCGGACGATGGGCTCGGCGGCGAGGGGGGCGAGGTCCTCGGCGATGGCCGCGGCCTGCCCGTAGAGGGGGTTGGGGAAGACGAGGACGACGCGGTAGCGGTAGGTCTTGCCGCGTTCGGCCGTGACGTCGTGGCCCCAGATGCGGACCGCGCTGTCGGACAGGAGCGGGGGCTCGGCGGCCTCGGTCTCCTGAACGATGGCGGCCTCGAGGTCGCCCTCGACGGGGGCGCCGAGCTTGCGGAGCTCGGCGCGGGCGCGGTCGCGGCGGTCGTTTTGCTGCTGGATGCGGTCCTCGATGTTGCGGCGCTGGGCGGCGCGGCGCGGGTCGTCGGCGGGGATCTCGGTGAGCTGGGCCTGGAGGCGGGCGGCCTGGTCGAGGGCGTCCTGGTGCTCGCGGGTCCAGCGGTTGATCTCCGCCTGGTTGGGGGGGCGGAAGTCGAGGCGGACCTCGGAGGGGGGGACCCACTCTTCGCCGAAGACGATGGAGTAGTAAGGGGTGCGGCGGATGGCCGCGGCGTTCTGGGTGGCCTCGGTGGAGAGCCTGGCGAGCTCGGTGAGGTTGGGGATGCCGGCGGCGATCTCATCGCGGAGGGAGTAGCGGCCGGGGAGGGAGGGGACGGTCTGGAGGTCGCTCCAGGTTCCGTCGGGCTGGAGCTCCTCACGCTGGAGCTCGACGGCGAGGATCTGGACGAGGCTGCTCCACCAGTGCTGTGGGAGGGGGGAGAGGGGGCCGTTGCCGTCGGGGTCGGCGGCGAGGATCTGCTGGAGCTCGGCGCCGCTGAAGGTGGACTCGACGCTGACGGCCGCCTTGTCGAAGGGCATGGCGGGGGGGAGGAAGGCGGCGAGCTCCGGGGCGGCCTCGACCTCGGCGGGGGAGATGCAGGCGAGGTAGGTCACCGCCTTGGGGGCGGCCGGGGCGGGGGGCTCGACGGGCCTCACGGTGTAGCGCGTAGGGGCACCCGGCGCGGTCGTGCCGCCGGTGAAGATCGGCGTTCCGGCCTCGCCGGCCCAGGCGAGCTGCTGGGAGCGGGCGACGGGGGCGGCGAGGCGCTGCTGGAAGGTCTGCCGCATCTCGATGTCGGGGATGGGCTCGGAGGGGGTGAACTCCGGGGCGCGGATGCGGACCTGCACGGACTCGGCCTGGTCCTTGAGGTGGACGTAGGCCTCGTCGAGCGGCACCTCGTTGTTCCGCACCTTGACGGTGTTGGGCGGGCCGAGGAACTGCCAGGCCAGGATGCCCAGCGCGACGACGCCGACGATGGCGAGGACGCCCTTCTCGACGTGCTTCTCGAATGGATTGATGCCCTTGATGTGCATCGGTGCGACCTCGCGTTCATCCCGCCCGCGGCTGGCGTCCCCCGGGGCCGGGGGCAAGGGGCGGAGTTCAGAAGTTCGGATCCATGGCGCGGCGGGCGTCGGCCCGGGGCGCGGTTGCTTACTCGGGGGAGTCGGGGTCGGACTGGTTGCCGGACTCGTCGGGGAGGCCGCGGAAGGCGCGGATCCTGGGGGGCATGTGGGGGCCGACCCACTCGCGGAACCAGATGGTCTCGATGACCATCTTGGCCTTCACGACGTGCTCATCGTCGCCGTAGAAGTAGCCGTCGGCGAGGTGCTCGAGGGGCTCGACGCGCTGGAGGTCGAGGTCGAGGACGGTCATGAAGTTGGTGGCGGCGAGGGCGTTGAGGAAGAGGGGGATGTGGCGGGTGGAGATGATGATCTCGGCCTCGATGAGGCGGACGTCGTAGAGGTCGTTGCCGGTGTTGGCGCCGCTGATGCGGCCGGTGAGGGAGACGGAGGGGTCGGTGGGGATCAGGCCGTCGGAGGAGCCGGAGCGGGAACGGGAGCGGGAGGAGCCCTCCTCGTCGCCGCCGGCGCGGGAGGGGGGCTCGTTGACCTTGACGCGGATGAGCCGCTTGACGACGGAGCCGGGGACGCCGGGGGTGCGGCCGGGGACCTGGGCGTTGGCGGCGGCGACGGCGGCGACGAAGTCCTCCAGGGCCCAGATGGCCTCCTGCCATTCCCAGCAGTACTCGAGGGTGGGGGCGTTGACGGGCATCTCGGGGGGGATGTCGGGGAAGGAGGAGACGTCGGCGTAGACGGAGATGTCGCCGGCGCGGCGGCGGTAGCTCTCGATGCGGATGCTGACGAGCTCGTTCTGGAGGGCCTCGCCCTGCTCCTTGTTGATGGGGCCGCCGAGCTGGGCGACGAGCTGCTCGTGGCGGCGGTGGGCGTGGTCGAGGAGGTCCTCGGCGAGCTTGGCGCGGTCCGGGGGGGAGCCGGCCTTGAGGGTGGTGAGCAGGGCGGCGGGGACCTTCTGGACGACCATGCGGGTGAAGTCGTTGCGGACGATGCGGTCGTCGGCGCCGGCGTGGGGCGAGGGGAAGATGCCGGGCATGAGCACGTCGTGCTCGCCCTTGTTGAGGGCGAGGGCGGCGGCCCAGACCTCGGAGGCCTCGGTCTGGATCTGCTCGCGCTTGGCCTTGAACCAGTCGATGGCGGCGCGGTTGGCGGCGTGCTGGATCTCGACGTCCTTCACGCCGGGGATGGGGGAGACGATCTTGTAGTTGACGTTGGGGTTGCTTAGCGCGTTGGCGTCGTTCTGGACGCGCTGCTGGTACTCCTCGCGCAGCTTGGTGTTCATGCCGGAGGCGATGACCAGCGCCGTGGGGAGGACGGCGAGGATGACGAGGCTGAGCACGACGATCAGCCAGTTGCTCTTGATCCAGGGGAGGACCTTGTTCACGCGGGGTTCTCCGGTTGGGCGTCGGGCTTCGTCAAGATGGCCTCGAAGAAGACCTGGAAGGTGGTGAGCTTGGCGCCGGCCTCGACCCGCGCGGGGGGCTCGGGGAGGGGGGCGAGGGAGTCGAGCTGCATGGCGATGGCCTGGGGGCTGGGGGCGGCGCCGGGGGTGCCGCCGACGAGGATGCCGCCGGGCCTGGCGGGCGGGGTGAAGACGTCGCTGCCCGGGGGCGTCATGCGATCGGGCCGCGGCGGGGGGCTCGCGGCCGCGGCCTCGTCGATGACCTTCTCCCACTTGATGAACTTGAGGGTGTAGGGGGCGCCGTCGCGGGTGGAGTTGGCGTTGATCCACTGGCGGAGGGTGTCGCTGACGAAGCGCTCGGGGTCGGCCTGGCTGGTGGCGACCTCAAGGATGAGCTGGATGCGGGGGCCGGACTCGCCGCTGGAGACGGCCTGGGCGCCGTCGTCGCGGCCGGTGCTCTGGGCGCCGCGGACGCTGCGGCGGGGGGGGCGGCGGGTGGTGGCCTCGAAGTCGGAGTTCTGGGAGGCGCCGGCGCCCGCGCCGGAGGAGAGGTAGCGGGCGTCGAGACGCTCGAAGATGAAGCCCGCGGCCTGGGAGGAGCCCTCCTTGGCGCCGGCGTCGCGGGCCTTGCGCTGGGCGTCGGCCATCATCTCGCCGAAGTCGTTGGCGATCCAGCCGAAGACGTCGCGGCCCTGGAAGAGGGCCAGGGCGTTGGCGCCGCGGAGGTCGCGGGAGGCGGAGCCCTCGACCTGGTTCCAGTCGCGCTTGAGGGATTCGAGCTCGTGCTTGACCTGGTCGATGATGGCGGGCTTGGGGCGGCTCTCGACGCGGGCGCGGTCGGTGACGGGCTTGATGAAGGCGGCGCCGGAGGCGACGACGGCGAGGCCGGCGGCGGCGGCGAACCACTTGATCTTGCGGCGCCACATGGCCTCGCGGGCGACGACGGCGGGGACGAGGTTGGCGTTGATGGTCTCGTTGCCGATGCCCTGGAGCGCGAGGCCGTAGGCGGTGGCGAACTGGTTGGTCAGGGGGCGGAACTCGTCGCCGCGGGGGCCGTCGGCCTTGAGCCGCTGGAAGGACTCGAGCTGAATGACCTCCATCTGGAGCTGCTGGCTGAGGTACTTCTTCAGGCCGGGGATGGAGAAGGTGGAGCCGAGGCCGATGAGGCGGGTGAGGTTGGCGTCGCGGTGGAGGGACTGGTAGTAGCCGATGGAGCGCTGGACGTCCTGGGCGAGGTCGCTGAAGACGGGGCGCATGGCCTGGAAGACGTGGCGGGCGTGCTTGGAGCTCTCGGCCTCGCGCTTGAGCTTCTCGGCCTTGGGGTAGGTGAGCTTGAAGGCGTTGACGAGGGCCTCGGTGAACTGGTGGCCGCCGATGGGGAAGGTCCGGATCCAGACGCGGCCGGCCTCGGCGACGACGAGGTCGGTGCTGGTGGTGCCGACGTCGAGGATGACGGTGCCGGGGGTCTTCTCGCTGAAGCGGAGGTCGTAGGCGATGGCGTTGTAGGCGGCGACGGGGCTGAGGGTGATGATGTCGGGGGTGACCTCGACCTGGTTCCACATGGCGAGGCGCTCGACGACGCGCTCGCGGGTCATGGCGAAGATGCCGACCTCGACGTCAGGGGAGTCGGGGCTCTGGAAGGTCTGGTAGTCCCACTCGACCTCTTCAAGAGGGAACGGGATCTGCTGGACGGCCTCGAACTTGACGATGTCCTTGATCTTCCTGGGGTCGACCGGGGGGAGCTTGGCGAAGCGGGCGAAGGCGGAGTGGCCGGGGACGGAGACGGCGATGCCCGCGCCGGTGAGGTCGTACTGCTGGGTGAGGGCGTTGATGGCGAGGTTGGTGGCCTCGAGCTGGTCGAGGTCGGGGGTGGAGAGGACGCGCTTGTGGGGGATGTAGGCGAAGTCGAGCAGCTCGACGTCGTCGCCGGCGGCGCGGATCTTGATCGCCTTGAGGGCGCCCGCGCCGAGCTCGATTCCCCAGCAGACGTTGGATGATGCCATACGCGAGATCCTCGCTCAGTGCCGGCCGCGGTGCGGCGCGGGTCGGTCAGGTCCTGGCCGGGCGCGGACGCCCGTCCCCCGCCCCCTCACGGCTTCGCCCCCCCACTGCTTTTCCCCACCGTCAGCGCGGGGCCCCCGATCTGACAGCGGCCCCCCGTGGCGGCCCTCCGCTGCCCATATGGCCGGCCGGCGGGGCGGGTCTCCCGCGCCGGGCCGGAGTACCGGATCGGATGGGGAGGGCGGTGGTGTGGCCGCCGCGGCGGGTTCCTTCCGTTGGCCTTCCGTTGGAAGGTCCATACGGCCCTGTTCCGGAGCGTGTTCCGGGGGGCTTGGGGCCGGGGGATTCCCATTGCAACACGTTGTGGCCGCGGCGTCAACCGCGCCGTCTTCCCCAGGGCATGGGGATACGCGGCTAGTCGCGCCGGCCTCGGGCGCCGGTGAGGTCGAGCAGGAGGGAGGCGGCGATGACGAGCAGGGCGCCGGCGGCGAGGTAGTACCAGCGGTGTCGCGAGACCACGATGGGAGAACCCCAGCTCGCGGGGATGGACCACATGACGAGGTGGTACCCGATCACAAGCAGGACAACAGAGATAACCAAGCGGGTGGGCTCGGTGAGGCCGAGGGGGTTGGTTGGGGGTTGGGAGGCGTCACCGCTTTGGCGATCGGTTCCTGGAGGGGTGGGCGGGGGGCGGAGGCGGAGGAGGGTGAGGGCGGCGATGACCACGATCACGCCCAGGATGATCATGATGATCTGGTCGGGCGGGGAGGTGGTGGGCATGGGGGAGGGTAGAGAGGGGAGGCGTGTGGAGGGGGTGGAGGTGAAGAGGTGAGGGAGGGGAAGAGGGGAAGAGGGAACCCGCCCCCATCCCCCGCCCTGAGGGCGGGGGCTTCAGAAGGGAAGCCGTGTAGAGGGGGGAGGGAGGCCAGGTAGCCCTCACCCCAGCCCTCTCCCGAGGGGAGAGGGGGCCGGAGGGGGTTAGTGGATGGCGAGGGCGGCGCTGGAGACCATGGCCATGCCCTGGGCGTCGATGGCGGCGCTGTAGTTGAACATCTCGACCTGGGCGGGGGCGGTGGCCAGGAGGGAGGCGACGATGTTGCCGGTGGAGCACCAGCGGGTCGGGTTCTGCTGCCAGGCCATGGCGGCGACGAGCTCGCTGGGCTTGTTCTGCTTGACGAACTCGAGCATCTCTTGGTCGTGGCGGACGACGCCGTCGCGGAAGTCGCGGACGTCCTGCGGGGGGTCGGCGCGGGGGTCGTCGCCGACGAGTCGCTTCTGGTCGCCGAAGGCGGGGCCGACATGCGAGAGGTCGGCGGAGGAGACGATGAGCGTGCGGCCGGGGAGGGTGGCGATGGCCTCTTTCAGGGCGTCGACGAATGGCTGGAGGGCGACGCCGTTGCCGTCGTAGGACTCGCCGTTGTTGACGGAGGGGTCGTGGACGAGGGCGGCGAAGACGGGGACGAAGCGGCCGTCGTCGCCCTGGCCGAAGATGTGCTGGATCCAGGGGATCTGGAGCTCGATGGAGTGCTCGCGCTCGTGGTCGTAGCGGCAGGCGAAGAGGGCGTCGCCGAGGCGGGCGCGCATGAGGTCGAGGGTGGGGCGGTCCACGTCGCTGTCGCCGAGGGTGGTGGAGAAGCCCTTGTCGCAGCCGCAGACGCCGGTGGACTCGCCGAAGTGGTTCGTGCCGAGAACGATGACGCGGTCGGGGCGGGGGAGGCCGCGGAGGCGGCCGTAGATGGCGGCGTAGTTCATCCAGCCGCGGGGGTAGTCGAGGTGGGGGGCGATGATGGCCTTGGGAAGGGCGGCGAGGGAGGGATTCGCGGCGTCCTTGAGGGCGCGCTCGATGAAGGTGTCGAGGACGGCGCGGAGGCGGGCCGGGCCGTGCTCGTCGCGGTCGGCGTCGGTGGGGGCGCGGCCGAGGTGCTGGGCGAGGAGCTGGTCCACGAAGGCGGCGGTGCTGGCGGGGGGGAGGTGGTCGCCGGCGTCGAACTGCTCGCGGACCTTGGCGAGCATGGCGTCGAAGGTGGGGCCCTCGATGAGGCCGGCGTCGTCGAGCTGGGCGATGAGGCCCTCGAGGATGGGCCGGGTGAGGCCCTTGCCGACCTCGGCGACGATGGTGTCCACGTCGCGGGTGCCGTCCATCTTGGGGAGGATGAGCTGGGCGGCGGGGGTGGTGGCGACGATCTTCTCGGAGATCTGCCGGGCGTCGGCGAGGCCGAGGAGGGTCATGGCCTTGCCGTCGGGGCTCTGCGCCTGGAGAGGGAAGCCGCGGACGG
>JBIQJK010000122.1:0-10556 GCA_044507535.1 Planctomycetaceae bacterium
CGGCATCGCCCCGAACCACACCCCCACCAGGTTCATCACCCCCACCGACCTCGCCACCGCCCCGGACTCCACCCGCCGGCCCGGGAACAGCTCCGACGCCAGCAGCGTCACCGCCACCACGGAGTTGAGCGTCGTCAGCGGCACCTGCGGCAGCGCGGCCGGAACCAGCGCCGCCCGGAACTCCCCCCACCCCGGCGGCGACAGCCGCGGCAGCCACACCCCCCACTCCAGCTCCGCGACCGCCCCCGGCGCCGACCACGCCGCGATCGCCGCCCCAGCCCCGCACAGCACGAGCGCCGCCGGCGCCCGGCGCGACCGCAGCAGCGCCAAGACCACCAGCAGCGCCAGCCCACCCGTCGCGTAGCTGTCCGCCCCGATCGCCGCCCCCGTCCCCGCGACCATCCCCGCCCCCTTGGCCACCAGCTGCACCCCCAGCGCCAGCTGCATCCCCCGCACCACGCTCCGCGGCACGACCCGCTCCACCACCCCGATCCCCCCGCTCACCCCCAGCGCCAGCACCGCCGCGCTCACGATCGCCCCCGCCGCCGCGATCTCCCCCGCCGTCAGCCCCTGCGTCAGCGCCACCGCCGCGATCGCCTTCATCGGCTGCACCGCCATCGGCACCGGGAAGAGCAGCCCCGTGACCACGCCGAAGAACCCCGCGAAGAACAGCGCGGTCGCGAAGTCCAGCCCGCACCCCGCCGCCATCCCCACCAGCAGCGGCAGGAACGTCCCCATGTCCCCCAGCGACCCCGCCGCCTCCGCGCGGTCCAGCCGCGCGGCGCGCAGGTTCTCCCGCACGCGCTGCGCCAGCCCTCCCACCCCCGCCCGCCTCAGCCGCCGATCGCCGACATCGGCCGATCCGGCTGCCGGAAGCCCGACGACGAGATGCCGTGCCCCGCCTGCTTCGTCCACGTCACGTCCACCAGAAAGCGCCCGATCTCCTCATCCCCCGCCCCGCCCCGCAGCAGCGGCCGCAAATCCCACTCCTCGCGGCTGAACAGGCACGGCCGCACCTTCCCGTCCGCCGTCACCCGCAGCCGGCTGCACGCCCCGCAGAACGGCCGCGTCACCGGCGCGATGATCCCGATCCGTCCCGGCGCGCCGTCCGCGAACGTGTAGATGAGCGACGTGCTGCTCTCCCCCTCCCGCCCCGCCTCCACCAGCGGGTACGCCGACCCGATCCGCTCGACGATCTCCGCCGCGGGCACCAGCTTGGCCCGGTCCCACGCCCGCGCCGAATCCAGCGGCATGTACTCGATGTACCGCATCTCCACCCCCAGCTCCCGCGCCAGCCCCGCAAGCCCAACGACCTCATCCTCGTTCAGCCCGCGCACCACCACCGCGTTGACCTTCACGCCCCGGAACCCCGCCCGCGTCGCCGCCCGGATCCCCTCGATCACCTCTTCCGGCGACGACCGCGACCGCGTGACCGCCGCGAACCGATCCCCGCGCACGCTGTCGATGCTCACCGTCACCCGCTGCAGCCCCGCCGCGCGCCACCGCGCGAGCCGCCCCTCATCCATGAGCGACCCGTTGGTCGTCAGCGCCACATCCCGCACCGGCAGCCCCGACACCCCCGCGATGATCCGCCCCAGCTCCGGATGCACCGTCGGCTCCCCCCCCGTCAGCCGGATCTTCTCCACCCCCAGCCCCACGCACACCCGCGCCACCCGCACCAGCTCCTCCACGCTCAGCGTCTCCCCCGCCTCCATGAACCGGACGTCCGGCTCCATGCAGTACACGCACCGGAAGTTGCACCGGTCGGTGATGCTCAGCCGCAGATCCCGTATGACCCGCCCGTGGGAGTCGATGATCACCCCGGCGCGGTGCGCTGCCGCCGGCGCTGCGCGAAGCCTCGCCCGCGGCGGATCGCCGGAGCCGGCGGGCGCAGTCTGGTGCCCCAGAACGGGCAGCGCGATCGTCACGGGCGACATCTCCATCCGCCCCTCGCCCGCGGCGACGGCCGGCCGCCCCGCCCGTGTCAATCGTGGCCCCCTCGCGCGCCGTTCTCCACCGCCGGCGCGGGGCCGATCACCCGCGCCGGCGGCCGGCGGATGAACGATGCATTCACGCCGCGGCCGGCCACGTGCCGCGCGCGACGCAGCTCCCGCTGCTCCCGCCCATCAGTGCGGCATCTTGCTCCCCACCTCCCGCTCGAACTCCTCCGCCGTCATCGCCGCATCCAGCACCGGCAGCAGCACCTCCTCCTCCACCTCGAAGTGCGCCCGCAGCAGCCCGACCAGGTGCCCCGCGTCCCGCGCGAACGCCGCGGCGTCCGGCGACCCCTCCGCCGCCCGCCGCTCCAGCCCCGCGATCCACCGCTCCACGATCCGGTGCTCGTAGATCGGCACCTCCGTCAGCCGGCTCCCCTCCCCCGCGTGCCGCGCGACCACCGGGTACAGCACCCGCTCCTCGTCCGCCGCGTGGGCCGCGATGTGGTCCTTGAAAAACCCCACGATCCGCGCCATCGTCGCTCGCTGCCGGTCCGGCGTCTCCCCCGCCAGCCGCGCCGCCATCTCGTCGATGTGCCCCAGGTGCTCGAGGATCTCCGCGTGGTGCTCCCGGAACGCCGCCGTCGGCCCCTCCCCCGCCGCGGCCGCGGGCGCCCCGTGCCCGCAGTCACCCGGCGCGGGCTGGCGCAGCGCCCACCCCCCCAGCGCCAGCGCCGCCCCAGCCACCACGGCCAGCCGGAGCGCATGCGGAACCAACACAGCGCCGCGTCCACGAACCTCGGTCGTTGCTCTGCTGCTCATCTCGGACTCCTTGCCAGAGGTGCTCCCCGGCCGGTTGTTCGCCGGCCATTCGGGCGTCCCGTCCGCCCACTCCGCGGCCGCGCCAAGACCTTCTGAATCCGGGCGCCGGCTTATTGTATAACCGTATCTAGAACTCTATTGTTCCCGGCCGATGGTGAATGCGCGATCTTCGCCGCACCCCAAGGAGACGACCCATGCCCCGCCCCCAAGCCCCAGGCCTCCCCATCCGCCTCTTCCACGGCCTCTTCGCCCTCGGCGTCGTCGCCGCCGCGGCAATCACGCTCATCCTCGGCCGGGAGCACCCCCTCTTCCGCTCCCACTCCACCATCGGCCTCGCCCTCGCCGGGCTCGTCCTGCTCCGCATCCTCTGGGGCGTCGCCATCGCGGCCCGCGCCCCAGGCAACTCCCCCGCCCCGCGCCGCCCCCGCCGCAACCCCATCGCGGCGGCCGTCTCCTTCGCTATGCTCGCCCTCGTCCTCGCCCTCGCCGCCAGCGGCCTCGCCATGACCCGCGCCCGCGTTGACGCCGCGCAGGCCCACACCTTTATGGCCTACGCCCTCGTCGCCGCCACCGGCGTGCACATCGCCGCCGTGCTCGCGCACCGCCTCCGCGCCAAGGGCCGGTCCCGCGAACCATAACCCCCCGCACGACCGTCCCCGATCCCGCTCCGGCCGCCGGCCTCACCGCCCCGCCGCTTCCGCAGGCCGCTCCTCGACCTGCACCAGCCCCCGCCAGTACGCCTCGTTCGCCGCGATCATCGGCGCCGACGATCCCAGGTCGATCCTGACCACGAGCCCCGCCGCGGTGGTCGCCGCCACGGCCCGCGAGTCCGGGCTGAACGCCGCGGTGATCACCTCCCCGGCGCCCAGATCGAACGTCGCCAGCCGCGTGCACGTCGCCGTCTCCCAGAGCTTGAACGAGCCGTCCTCCGAACCCGTGGCGAACATCGCCCCGTCCGGGCTGACCGCCAGCGCGGGCGTCAGCCGCTGGTGCGCCTCCACCCTCCGCACCCGCCGGCGCGACTCCACGTCGAAGACGTCCACCGCCCCGTCGAAGAGCGACACCAGCAGCGTCCGACCGTCCGGCGTGAACGCCGCCGCCCACGGCGATGCGCTGGTCGTGAACTCGCCGATCGGCTCGCCCGTCTCGACGTCCCAGGCCGTCATCCCCCCGAGCTGCCCCCCGGCGACGAGCAACCGGCCGTCGGGCGAGAACGCAACCCCCTCGACGCGCCGTGCCCGCCGCGGCAGCTCGCGCTCGAGCATCCCCGTCTCCACGTCCCAGATCCGGAGCCGGCCGCCGGCGTGCCCCACCGCGACCCGCCGCCCATCGGGGTGCACGTCGAGCGAGTACACCTCCCCCACATCGCCCCCGAAGCTCGACAGCACCCGCTCATCGTCCTCGCTCAAAACTCGGATGCGCCCCAGCCCATCGCCCACGATCAGCCGGTGCCCCCCCGCCCCCCCCGTCCCGCGGAGGAACTTCACCACGCGCGCTCGGCGTGATGTGTCCAGCGTCAACACCCGGCGCGCCTCGAGCGTCGCGGCGTCGAGCAGGTGCAGCGTCCCGTCGCTCGCCGTCGCGGCGATCGCCTCCCCCCCCGGATCAAAGTCCACCCCGAAGCACCAGTGCGACACGATCCTCGCCGCCCGCCTCGACGGCGACGCCGCCCCCAGCATCCCCCTGGCCACCCCGTCGTAGCAGACCACGACGAACGCCCCCTCCTCCGTCCAGTCCGCGGCCAGCACCGCCTGCCGCTGCTCGCCGTGCTCGAAGAGGCGCTGCAGCGTCCCGGCATCGAGCACCACCGACGTCCCCGCCATGGTGACCAGGACCCGCGAGCCGTCGCGCGAAGCCCGCACGTTCACCACCGGCCCTCTCGCCGCGGCGATCGGCAACGTCACCTCGCCGCTGGCCAGGTCGATCGAGAAGACCCGCCGCATGTGGTCGCCCATCAGCAGCCGCGCCGGCCCCTCGACCAGCGAGAGCGACGACGGCGATGCATCCGGCGCCACCGGCAGCTCCCGCTCCAGCTCCCCGGTGCGCAGGCCCCACACCCGGATCGGCGAGCGCACGCCGGCCCCCTGCGGGGCGGAGTAGAGCCTCTCCCCGTCGGCGCTCAGCACAAGGGCCGAGACGCCGCCCTCATGCCCGCGCCACTCGCGAACAGGCGTGAGCGCCGCCACATCCCACACGCGGATCTTCCCGTCCGCCCCGGCCGAGATGAGCAGCGACCCATCCCGCGACGACGTCAGCGCACGCACGCCCCCCTTGTGCGCCCTCTCCCCGCCGCCGATCGCCTCCGGCCTCTGCTCGCTCCCCAGCGGCACGCGCACCACCTCGCCCCGCTCCAATCCCGCGAACACCGCCGACCCGACCGGCGCCACGCACTGCACCGGCGACCCGAGCCCCGACGCCCGCGCCACCTCCTCCCCCGTGCGCGTGCTCACCACGACCACCTCGCCCCGGTGCGTCCCGACCGCCAGCAGCGAGCCGTCCGCCGAGACCGCGCCCGACCGCGGCGTCGCCGCCACCTCCCGCGTCCACATGCACGGGAGTCGGTCGTACAGCTCCCACAGCGCCCAGTACGGCCCCGGCGACGATGGGCTCGCCAGGTGCTCCCCCCACAGCGTCTTCTCCGCCAGCGCCATCCGCCCGAGGTTCCCCTCGAGCCGCCCCAGCTCGACGCGCGCCCGCGAGAGCTCCACCGCCAGCTGCGCCCCCAGCGCATCCGCCCTCGCCCTGGCCCGCTCCGCCTCGTCCCGCTCGCTGTCCGCCCGGTACCGCGCCACATCCGCCTCGTACCGCGCCTCCCGCTCCCGCTCGGCGAGCTGCGCCTGGTCCCGCGCCTGCCACGCCGCGTACACCGCGAACGCCAGCAGCGCCGCCACCGCCGCCACCGCCGCCCGGAAGACCCACCGGTACCGCGCCAGCTGCTTGCGCAGCAGATAGAACGACGAGTTCTGCCGCGCCAGCACCGCCTCCCCCCGGATGAAGCGCCGCAGGTCGTCCGCCAGGTCCGCCGCCGACTGGTACCGCCGCGACCGGTCCTTGTCGATCGCCTTCGAGACGATCGTCTCCAGGTCGCCCCGGAACTCCCGGTTCACCGCCCCCAGCCGCCGCGGCTCATCCTCCCGGATCGCCCGCAGCGCCTCCGGCACCGACCGCCCGGAGAGGTCGTGCGGCAGCCTCCCGGTCAGAAGCTGGTACAGGATCACCCCCAGCGAGTAGATGTCCGACCTCGTGTCCACCTCCCCCGGATCGCCCGTGACCTGCTCCGGCGACATGTACGCCAGCGTCCCGACGATCTGCCCGATGCTCGTCCGCATCGTCGTCGCGTGCAGGTCCGCATCGGCGGCGCGGGCGACGCCGAAGTCGAGCACCTTCGGCTGCCCCCCCGGCCCGGCGTGCGGCGGCGGGGTCGCGCCGCCCGCGCCGGGGCCCCCCGCCCCGGCCCCGCCGTCGGTCACGAGGATGTTCGCCGGCTTCAGGTCCCGGTGGATCACCCCGCGCTGGTGCGCGTGCTGCACCGCGTCGCACACCCGCGCGACCAGCTCCAGCCGCTCCCGCGTCCCCAGGGCGTTCGCCTCCGCGTAGCCGATCAGCGGCCGCCCCCGCACCATCTCCATCGCGATGAACGGCTGCGGCCCATCCCCCGCGTCCGCAACCCCCGCCTCGTAGATCTGCGCGATCCCCGGGTGCTGCAGCCGCCCCAGCACATCCGCCTCCCGCTCGAACCGCCGCAGCATCGACGCCGTCGCCAGCCCCCGCCGGATCAGCTTGAGCGCCACCGTCCGCCGCGGCCGCTCCTGCTCCGCTACGTACACGATCCCCATGCCCCCCGACCCCAGCACACCCATAATTGTGTACGCCCCGATCCGCGCCCCCGCCGGCAGCCGGGCGTCCGCCAGCGCGGGGTCGAGCCGCTCGGGCTCGAGGAAGCCCGTCGCCCCCTCGTGCGCCTCCAGCAGCGACCGCACCTCCTCCAGCAGCGCAGCATCGCCCCCGCACGCCTCCTCCAGCCTCGCCCCCCTCGCCTCGGCTGGGAGCGCGACGAGCTCGATGAACAGCGCCTCGGCCCTCCGCGCCAGCTCCTGGCTCATCCGCCCCCCCCGCCCCCTCCCCCGCCCTCTTCCCCCCTGCCCCCATCCGCCGCGTACGCCCGCCCCAGCTCCCGCCGCAGCCACGCCCGCGCAAACGTCCACTCGTTCTTGATCGTCGAGATGGACAGCCCCAGCGCCGCCGCCGTCTCCTCGGTGCTCAGCCCCCCGAAGTACCGCAACACCACCACCTCCGCCTTCCGCGCGTCGTACTCCTGCAGCCGCTTGATCGCCTCGTCGATCGCGACCAGGTCGTCCCCGTCCTCCCCCTCCGACGCCACCGCATCCTCCGTCAGCGCGACGCGCTTCCGCCCCCCGCCGTGCTTGAGCCGGTCACGGTGCCGCGCCCGCTCCACAAGGATCCGCCGCGAAAAAGTGCCCCCGGTTGTCCCACTGCTGCCCCGCCCCCTGCCCCGCATCCCCGATCAGCCGCAGGTACGCCTCGTGCACCAGCGCCGTCGGCTGCAGCGTTATCGGGTCCGACTCCTTCGCCATCCGGCTCGCCGCCAGCTTCCGCAGCTCCTCGTACACCAGCGGCAACAGCTCCGCCGCGGCACGCGAATCGCCGGCGCCGATCGCGCTGAGAATCTGGGTTACCTCGTGCTTGCGGGCGTCGTCCATGGAGCTGATGCCGGGAGTGTGGATCAATCCGCGAGAGAATCGGAGGGGCGGGGAACGGGAGAGGAGGGGAGGGGGAGAGGAACGAGGGGAGGGGGGGCCCGTGAGTTTCCCATGATTCCGGGCCGTTGGCAACGCCGCCGACGGACAATGGCCCCCGGCAGCGGGGGCGTCGCATTGTCCCCTGGTCGGGGCCTTCCCCCGACCCGGAGACGACCATGGACCCATCCGTCATCGCCCGGGTGGCCGCGAGCTACACCGGGTTCTCCAGCCGGCTCGACGAACTGGCCGACGCGTTCTTCCGGCGCCTCCTCCGGGATCACCCCTGGGCCCGCCACCTCTCCGCCGAGGAGCTCGAGCGGCAGAGGCGGCACCTGGCCGGCTCCCTCGCCCTGGTCTGCAAGAACCTCTCGCGTCTGGAGCTCCTCGAGGAGCCGCTCATGTCCCTCGGCGCAGCCTACCGCCGCGCCGGGGCGACCCCGGCCCACTACCCGGCCGTCCGCGACACCTTCCTCGACGCCCTCGACGAAATCTCCCCCGAGCCCCTGACCCATCAGCTCCGGCGCGACTGGGCCGCCGCCCTCAACGCCGTCGCGGCCATCATGCTCCGGGGCGCCGCCCCGCCCGTGACCACCACGCTCCCCATCCGCCGCGTGGAGCGCCAGCACCCCCCGTGACTCCCCCGGCCTCACCCGCCGCATCGGCCGCGACCACCCGCGCGCCCGCGGCCTTCCCTCCCCCCAGCGTGCGAACCCTCTTCCCCATCCTCCTCGGCCTGCTCGCCACGGTCCCCGCCGCCTTCCTCGCCGGCCTCCTCGCCCTCGTCGCCGGCGTCCACCTCGCCGAGGCCCGCGGCATCAGCAACTACGCCGGCGAGCGCGCCGCATGGTCCCTGCTCTACATCGCCCTCCCAACGGCCCTCGCCGCCGGCGTGGTCGCGTATCTTCTCACCCGCTGGACCATCGCCTGACCCCCGGAGCGCCGACATGGAATCCCCCGCCGTCTGCGAGCACCTCGCCCCCGCCCTGGCCGACCTCCTCGCCCAGGGCGCCAGGATCACCTTCGCCGGCCAGGCCTGGAGCGACAACTGCCGCATGTGGGTCTACCTCGACCGCGTCCTCGACCTCGAGGCCCTCCGCGCCCGCCACCAGCTCCCCGACTTCGTCGCCGACCACGAGCACCGCGGCACGCACGACGGCTCCGAACGCGGCCTCGTCTGCACCCGCTGCCGCGACGCCGTCATGGGCCTCTACCCGCCGGCCCCCTAGCCGCGTCAAACGACAAAGCGCACAGCCGCCGCTGGCCACATCCGCGCCGCACGTCGCATTGGGTGCCGCGGGGGGACGCCCCCCCCCAACAGGAGCACCCCGATGCAACGCACGCCCACCGCGGCCATCCTCGCCCTCGCCGCCATCCTCCCCGCCTCCCTCACCCACGCCGGCCCGATCTCCCCCCCCGCGGGACCGATCGTGCCGACCATGAAGACCCTCCAGCAGGTCGAGCCCCGCATCCCCATCGGCCCCGACACCACCCCCGGCGACGTCGTAGCCCTCTACAAAATCACCCAGCCCGGCTCCTACTACCTCACCGGCAACATCACCGGCGTCCCCGGCAAGTACGGCATCGAGATCGCCGCCCAGAACGTCACCCTCGACCTCGCCGGCTTCACCCTCCAGGGCGTCCCCGGCTCCCTCTCCGGCATCGCCCAGACCGTCCACGCCGACCACGTCCGCATCCTCGACGGCTTCATCGACGGCTGGGGCGGCCGCGGCGTGCAGCTCGTCAGCGGCGGCGTCCTGGGCACCAGCGCCGTCCACCGCGTCACCGTCCGCAACTGCGCCATGTCCGGCTTCTCCTGCAAGGGCACGCTCACCGAGTGCCTCGCCCACGACAACGGCGACATCGGCTTCAACCTCACCGGCGAGGGCGTCCTCCGCGACTGCGTCGCCATCGGCAACGCCAGCGCCGGCTTCTACCTCTCCGGCCAGATCATCGCCGAGCGCTGCGCCGCCACCGCCAACGGCCACGACGGATTCCTCCTCGCCAACCACCCCGTGCAGATCCGCGCCTGCACCGCCCAGGGCAACGCCCAGTGCGGCATCCGCGTCATGGCCCACGGCTGCCTCGTCGAGAACAACGTCTGCCGCGGCATCGGCACCGCCGTCACCGTCGCCTCCGGCATCACCGACGCCCGCATCGACTCCAACCACGTCACCCAGAACGACCGCGGCATCAAGGTCGAGGGCTCCTCCTGCTTCATCCTCCGCAACACCGCCCGCGCCAACGGCTCCAACTACGACATCACCGGCGTCGGCAACACCTTCGGCCCCATCGTCACCGCCACCGGCCAGATCGGCTCCGCCAACCCCTGGGCCAACTTCGGCAACTGACCCCCTCCCCCGCCGCCGCGTTGCCCGACGAAACCACCCCGCCCGAACCACCGCACCAGGATGGACCACCCCATGAACCCGCGCCCCCTCGCCCGCCTCCTCTCCCTCGCCCTCGCCGCCCCCGCCCTCGCCCAGCAGGAGGTCTCCGCCGCCCACCGGCACTGCTGGGGCGAGAACATCGGCTACATCAACTGGCGCCACGCCGGCTCCCCCGCCGGCGCCCAGGGCGCCCGCCTCCACGACACCTTCCTCTCCGGCTACCTCTGGAGCGAGAACGCCGGCTGGATCACCCTCGGCGACGGCACGCCCGCGAACCGGACCGCCTACGGCAACACCGACGGCGCCGACGCCGGCGTCAACCTCGACCCCGCCACCGGCCGCCTCTCCGGCCTGGCCTGGGGCGAGAACATCGGCTGGATCAACTTCTCCGCCGGCGCGATGGCCGCCCCCGCCAATCCCGCCCGCATCTCCCCCACCGCCCCCCACCGCCTCCACGGCTACGCCTGGGGCGAGAACGTCGGCTGGATCAACCTCGACGACGCCGACCTCTTCGTCGAGTTCGTCCCCACCTGCCGCGCCGACTGGAACCACGACGGCGCGATCAACCCCAACGACATCTCCGCCTTCCTCACCGCCTGGCTCGCCGCCATCGCCGGCGGCTGCATCTAACCACGCCCCACCCCCTCAACCAC
>JBIQJK010000123.1:0-10517 GCA_044507535.1 Planctomycetaceae bacterium
GGGGATGGGGAGAGAGGGGTTAGTCGTTGAGGAGGGTGCCGAAGACGAAGGCTCCGTAGCAGAGGTGGACGAGGAAGACGGAGGCGAAGACGGCGGCCGCGGCGAGGCGCTGGGAGCGGCGGGGGAGCCGCCAGAAGCGGCGGCGGCGGGTGGCGAGCCAGAGGATGGCGCCGCCGCAGGTGAGGGTGAGGAAGGCGAAGCCCGCCAGGATGGGCCCGGCGACCCGCCAGGCGTGGGGGGGGCGGGGGATCGACGATGCACTCCCACGAGGCGAGGAGGGTGACAACGCCGTCGAAGCCCGCGGCGAGGGCGAAGGAGATCAGGGCGACCAGCCAGGGGCCGACGGCGGCGTTCTCGGAGTAGACGTAGAGGGAGAGGGGGGCGCTGCACTCGGGGCAGCGGGGCTCGGGGAGGGCGCGGAGGTTGTAGCCGCAGACGGGGCAGGGGGCGTCGCGGGTGGCGAGCCAGGAGAGGAGGGTGTCGGCGTCGGGGGGTGGGTTGGCGGAAGCGGGTGCGGCACCTTCGGGCATGTCGGAGAGTACCGATGGGGGCGGGAGATGGTTCGTCGGGGTATCCTCGTGCCATGGCGAAGACGACACCGAACGGGCGTGGGCTGACGTACGCGGCGGCGGGGGTGGCTCTGGAGGAGAAGGACCGGTTCACCGAGAGCCTGGGGTCGATCGTGCGGCGGACGTATGGGCCGCGGGTGATCCCGAACCCCGGGGGGTTCGCGGGGCTGTTCCGGCTGGATTACAACAAGGGGCTCTTCGAGCGGAACTACAAGGACCCGGTGCTGGTGGCGTGCGCGGACGGGGTGGGGACGAAGGTGAAGCTGGCGACGGCGATCGGGAAGTACGACACGGTGGGGATCGACCTGGTCGCGATGAACGTCAACGACATGATCGTGCAGGGGGCGGAGCCGCTGTTCTTCCTGGACTACATCGCGGTGCCGAAGGTCGATTCGGCGATGCTGACGGACCTGGTGAAGGGGGTCGCGGCGGGGTGCAGGGAGGCGGGGTGCGCGCTGCTGGGGGGTGAGACGGCGGAGATGCCGGACGTGTACCCGGAGGGGGAGTTCGACCTGGCGGGGTTCGCGGTGGGGGTGGTGGAGCTCAAGCGGGTGGTGGACGGGGTGCGGGTGGAGAAGGGGGACGTGGTGCTGGGGCTGGCCAGCAGCGGGATCCACTCGAACGGGTACTCGCTGGTGCGGAAGGTGGTGGAGCACGCGGGGCTGGATCTGGGTGCGCCCGCGCCGGCGGAGTTGCTCGAGGGGATGAGGGCGCCGAAGCGCAAAGGCGCCAAGGGCGGGAAGAAGAAGGCGGGGGAGAACGGCGCGGCGAGCGAGCGCATCCCGACGCTGGGGGAGGTGCTGCTGACGCCGACGCGGATCTATGTGAAGTCGATCGTGTCGCTGCTGAAGAACTACCGGGTGAAGAAGGTGGTGGGGGGGATGGCGCACATCACCGGGAGCGGGATGGGGGGGAACCTGTGCCGGGCGCTGCACTCGAAGGTCGATGCGGTGGTGGACGCGTCGAGCTGGCCGGTGCCGCCGGTGTTCAGGTTCCTGCAGGAGAAGGGGGGGATCGAAGAGGCGGAGATGCGGCGCGTGTTCAACATGGGGATCGGGTACACGCTGATCGTGCGGCCGAAGTTCGCGGACTCGATCAAGGAGCAGCTGGAGAAGCTGGGGGAGAGGGTGTACGTGATCGGGGAGGTGGTGAAGGGGAAGGGGAACGTGATCGAGCGGTAGCGCGCGGAGGGTAGGGTAAGGCATGAGCAGGGCGAGCGGGCGGGTCGCGGTCGGGGTGTCGGCGGTCGCCGCGGTGCTCGCGGCCGCGGCGCTCGTCGTGGCGCTGGATGCTCGCCGCAGCGCGTACGACCGGGTGGTCGGCGAGGTGTGGGAGCTCGTGGAGCCCGGGTACCGGGAGTTCGGGCTTCAGGTGCCGGCGCAGCGGCCGGGGACACTCCGGGAGGCGCTGTGTCCACTTCTTGCGTTGGTTGAACTGCTCTCCGTGGGGGGAGAGGCAGGGGATCCAGGGGCCGCGGGGGCGGACCGGCCAGACTAGAAGGCGTGGGGCCGTGTGCGGGATCGGGGAAGTTTCCAAATAGCAAAGGGCCAAAGGGCCAAGTTCGGAGGGAGGCATCGGACCTCGCTCTTCATTTGGCCATTTGGCCCTTTGCCATTTGGCGATTTGTCTTTAGACGGCCATCCCCGTGATCCGGGCGTCGAAGGCGATCTTGCCGTCCACGATGCCCTGGATGTCGCTGCTGAAGCGCTTGGGGGTGAACTTGACCTCGCGGCAGAGGAGGTAGAGGTCGTCGCCGGGGACGACGGGGGTTCGGAAGGTGGCCTCGTCGAGGCGGACGAAGGCGGCGATCTTGGGCTCGGGGAAGCGGGCGTTGTAGAGGAAGGTGGCGAGCTGGGCGCCGGACTCGATCATGAGGACGCCGGGGAGCATGGGGCGTCCGGGGAAGTGGCCGGCGACCCAGAACTCGTCGTCGCGGACGTGCTTGAGGGCGACGCCGCATTTGAAGTCGGGGGAGTGCCAGACGATGTGGTCCACGAGGGCCATCTGGCCGCGGTGGGGGTTCCAGCGTTCGAGTTGCTGCCGGTCGAGGAGGCGCGCGGAGAGGTCGATGCCGTCGAGGCTGAAGAGGGGCTGCTTGCTCCCGGCGGGGGCGGGCCCGGCCTCGTTGCCCGCGGCGGTGCGGCGCGCGGCCGCGGACGGGCCGTCGCCGGAGACGCCGGGCGCATGCGAGTGGGTGGATGCCTGGGCGGTGGACATCGTGGCTCAGGCTCCCCCGCCGGCCGTCGCGGCGTCGTCGGGCTTGTTGCGCATCTCGAGGACGGCCTTGCGGACCTCCTGGGCGGCGTCCTTGATCTCCTGCATGGCGGCGCGGACGCGGGTGCCGGCGGCCTTGTTGCCGCCCTCGGCCTTGCGGACGTCCTCTTCGATCTCGGCGATCAGCTTTTTGAGCGTTTCGTAGGCTTGCACGGGCGGGTCTCTCGGTTGGCTGTGCTGAGGGATGGCCGCGGTACGACGCTGCACGCGGAGCCGGAGGGTCACTTCGGGGTGGTTCGGCCGCGGAACGTGGCGGGCGAGGGCCCGCAGCGGCCTCGGGAACGCCGGCAGTATACGAGGGACGCCGCGGCCGGGGGCAAGGCTTGGATCCGAGCCGATTTTTATTGGGTCGGAGTTTGGCCGGGTCGGCGGCTAGCGGGCGACGAGGGGGAGGAGGGTTTCCAGCTTTTCCAGGGCGGTCTTGACGTACTTGGGGTGGCCCTCGCGCTGGAGGAAGACGGGGGTGGTGGCGGCCATGAGGACGCGGCGGATGTTCGCAAGTTGACCGTGGTCTTCGCCCTCGGCGTGGGGGAGGCCGAGCTCCTTGCGGATCTTGGCCATGGCGTTGACGGGCTTGACGCCGTGGAGGAGCTCGGGGCGGCCCCAGTGGAGGCGCTCGAGGTAGACGGCGTCCTCAACCCAGTGGCCGGCGTGGACCAGGGCGAGGTCGATGAGGACGCACGGGTAGGGGGAAAGGGGGGCCTGGGGGTCGCTGGGGGCGGCGTTGCCGGCGGGGGCCGTCATCTGGCGGCGCATCGCGTTGCCGGGGTGGAGGTCGCCGTGGCACCAGGTGTTGATCGGGCGGCAGGCCCAGCGCTCGGCGAGGCGGGGGAGGGCCTTCTGGACGTCCTTGATGGCTCTGTTCCAGGTCTGGGAGTCCTCGATGGCGCTGACCTTCAGGGCGTCGCGGGCCTTGGCGAGCTGGGCCTCCCAGTCGGGGGCGGGCGGCGGTCGGCCGACGGGCCTGATGCGGGCGGCGAGGTCGTACCACCGGGCGGTGGTGCGGAGGAGGCCGAGGATGGAGGCCTCGGTGAGGTCCTGGGCGAGGGTGCCGCCGGGGAGGCGCTCGAGGATGAGCCAGGCGAGGTCGTAGCCGCCGAGCTCGGTTCCCGCGGCGAAGACGCGGAGGGTGGGGAGGAGGTCGGGCTCGGCGGGGTCGCTCGGGGGCGGGTTGGCCGCGGCGAGGGAAGTGGTCCAGTTGTACTCGTTGGGGCCGACGGGGACCTTCACGCAGACGGGGACGGCCTCGCCGGAGTCGGTGGTGTAGGTCCCGAAGCCGGTGGAGGCGCCGCTGGACTGCCAGGTGGAGCGGAACCACTCGAGCTTGGAGAGCCGGCCCTTGCAGGCTTCGAGGAGGGCGGGTTCGAGGGATGGGGCAAGGCCGTCGTCGTTGTGCAGACCGGGATTGGGCTGGTGCAACGGATCGGCCATAGGCGGGGGGCCCTTGGTGCAGGCGGTTGGCGGGGTGGGGGGTGTGAGGGTGATGTGCGTGGGGGGCCAGCGGCGGTGGTGGGTGGACGCTCCCCTACAACCTATCGCGCGGGGCCGGGGGAGTCGAGGGGTCAGGCGGCGGGACGGGGAGGGATCGTCTCATTGGCCGCGAGGCGGAGGGCCTCGATCTGCTCGACGGTGAGCTCCTCGGGGCGCATGGCGGGGTCGATGCCGGGGGGCCAGGGAGTTTCGCGGCCGAGGATGCCGCGGAGCTGCTTGCGGCGCTGGGCGAAGAGTCGTCGGCAGAAGGCGGAGAGGGCGAGGGGGTCGGCGGTGAGGGGGTGCGGGCGGCGCTCGAGGAGGACCATGGCGCTGGTGACGTCCGGGCGGGGCCAGAAGCACTCGCGCGGGGCGGTGGCGATGCGGGAGACGTGGGCGAGGGCCTGGGCGATGACGGAGAGGCCGCCGCGGTCTTTGGAGCTGGTGGGGGCGAGGAGGCGGTCGGCGACCTCGCGCTGGATGGTGACGGCGAGGCGCGGGCACTCGGGGTGGTGGAGGAGGATGGTGGTGATGAGGGGGGTGGCCGCGCCGTAGGGGAGGTTGGCGGCGAGGGTGAAGGGGCGGCCGGCGAGGGCGTCGCGGACGGGGCGGCTGAGGCGCTTCTCGCCGGGGACGGCGGGGTCCTTCTCGAGGCAGTCGGCGTGGACGACGGTGAGGTTCTCGCCGCCGGGGAGGGTCGGGGCGCGCTCGGCGAGCATCTCGGCGAGGTTGTCGTCGAGCTCGCAGGCGACGACATGGACGCCGCGGGCGAGGAGCTCTTCGGTGAGGGCGCCGGTGCCGGGGCCGACTTCGAGGGCGAGGTCGCCGGGGGAGAGGTTCGCGGCGTCGGCGAGCTTGCGGATGAGGTTGTGGTCGATGAGGAAGTTCTGGCCGAGGGACTTCTTCGGCTGGAGGCCGCGGGAGGCGAGGAGGGACTTGATGTCGGCGAGGGTCTGCATGTGTCGATGGGCGAGTCGGGACGCTCGATTTTTTTCACCACGGGGGGCGCGGAGGACACGGAGGGGTTGGGGAGAGACGTATGCCCTCGTTGCATGCCTTGATTGAGCGGGATTGGGTTTGAAGCGTGGCGGGACGGGGGCGTGGGAGCGTTGGATCGCTGTGGGCGGGTTGGCGGCCTTCTCCTCTTGAAACCCTGTCCTGACTCTTCTCCGTGCTCTCCGTGTTCTGCGTGGTGGAAACTTCTCTCCTCCTTACCAGGACCCGTTGAGGATCTGGTTGATGGCGTGGGCGACGCCGTCGTGGGCGTTGGAGAGGGTGGTGTGGTGGGCGAGGGTGCGGACCTCGGGGACGGCGTTGGCCATAGCGACGGCGAGGGCGGCGTTTTCGAGCATGGGGATGTCGTTGATCTGGTCGCCGATGGCGGCGACGCGGGAGAGGGGGATGCCGCGCTGGGCGGCGAGGTGGGCGATGCCGCTCCATTTCGTCGCGTCGCGGTCGAAGCACTCAAGGATGACGATGGAGCCCGGGGGCGCGGCGGGGTAGGAGGCGGGGTCTGGGGCCTGGATGCCGACGCGGTCGGCGGGCTCCTCGGCCTCGGGGACGACGGCGGGGAAGTGGTGGAAGGTGCAGCGGTCGCCGACGATGGGGCCGAGCGTGGCGGCGATGGCCGCGGCGGTGTAGGAGGTGGCGCAGAGGCCGACGCGGACGGTGTGCTCGGGGTGGTCGTCGGCGTCGAGGGTGGTGGCGTGGCGGACCTTGACGCCGAGGGAGTCGAACCACCAGGCGGTGACGGGGTCGAGGCGGGAGGGGTGGTCGGAGACGACGAGGTAGTCGAATCCGGCCGCGGCGGGGTCTTTGAGGACAAGGGCGGCCTGGTCGCGCCGGAGGAAGAGGTCCACGAGGGTGCGGACGAGGTCGGGGGCCATGGGGAAGCGGTGGAGGGTGTGGCCGGAGATGGGGTCGGCGATGATGGAGCCGCCGGCGACGACGACGGGGTCGGTCTGCTCGATGTCGTCGAGGATGGCGCGGCACTCGACCAGGCCGCGGCCGGTGCAGATGACGGTGGTGACGCCGGCGGCGCGGGCGCGGCGGAGGGCGTCGATGTTGGCGCGGGAGACTTTGCCGGCGGGGTTGAGGAGGGTGCCGTCGAGGTCGATGGCGAGGAGGGAGTAGCGGGGGGTGGGGACAGGGGGCATGGGGGGAGGGTAGGGGCTGGGGGAGTGGGCGCGGCGGGGGCAGCGGCGGGCGGACAGGGCCGGAGCGCTTGGGACGATGTAGAATGAACAAGGAGTTCTGCCCATGGCCGCCTTCGAGACCCGATCCCGCGTCGGACCTGATGGCACGCTGCACCTGACGGTGCCGGCGAGCCTTGCCGGGAAGGATGTTCATGTGATCGTCGAGCGTGCCGAGACGGCGAACGGGTACATGGCCGGGGACCGGCCCCCGATGAGCCCGGACCAATGGCGGGAGTTCATCCGGTCAACGGCGGGAAGCATGCCGGATCTGCCGGATGTGGAGCGGCCGGGGCCGTCGGATTACGAGAAGCGGGACTACTGAAGCGTGGCGTTCCTGCTCGATACCAGCACGTGCATCGAGCATCTCCGGGGGCGGTCGCCGTCGGTGACGGCGCGGCTTGCCGCGGAAGCGGCGAACGTGGCGTTGTGCAGCGTCGTGGTGTCGGAGCTCCTCTATGGAGCGCGCCGGAGCGTCGATCCGGATCAAGAGTGTCGGAAGATGGCGCGATTCATCGCGGGGTTCCGCTCCTTCCCTCTGGATGATGCGGCGGCAGGCGAGGCCGCGAAGATCCGGTCCGTGCTCGCGGCGGCGGGGACGCCCATCGGCCCGTACGACCTACTCATTGCGGCGATCGCGGCGGTGAACGGGTTGGTGCTCGTGACGTGCAATATGGAGGAGTTCGCCCGCGTTCCCGGTCTGGTGGTCGAGAACTGGCGAATCCGGTAAGCCCGCACGAGCTCATCAAGGGTGTGAGGATGCGGTGCGGCGCTCTTGCGGCCTGCGCGGCGGGCTCGCTACGAACACGCCGTAGAGCGTGAGGAGGGACGTGGTGCCCACGGCCGCGGCGGCGGATGGCAGGCCGAGGTAGACGACCGAGCCGCCGGTGGACCAACTCACCGGCGAGCCTGCGCCGTCGAAGCAGGCGAAGGCGATGGTGCAGAAGACCAGGGAGGTGAGGAGGGCGGCGAGGGCGACGGGAAGTGTGGCGTAGGTTGCGCACGCGGCGACGGTGGTGATGCGGGTTCGGAGGACCTGACGGCCGGAGAGGTGCGAGGCGGCGGCGGCGATGAGGGATGTTGCTGCGAGGGCGAGCAGGGTCAGGCCGGCGCCGATCAGGGCCGCCGGCACGATGTACAGGAGGAGGAAGGGGGCGAGGGCGAGCAGGCCGCGGAACGCTTCGGAGAGGCTGCCGGTGTCGCGCCGGTCGTCGTTGAAGTTCTCGATGAGTGAGGGGAGCATCGCGGCGAGGGAGATGATGAGCCAGCCGATGGTGAGGTTGGCGACGAGCACCGTTGCGGGCGAGGCGCTGTGTCGGTCGATGCGTGCGAGGACGCGGTGGGGCGCGACGGTCATGAGGATGAGGGTGCGGGCCCAGGTGCGGGGGGTGAGGGGCGGGGCATGGCGGGCGGCGGTGGCCGTGGCGCCGCATTCGGGGCAGGGGGAAGCGGGATCGAGGCCGGTCAGGGCGTAGCCGCAAAGGAGGCAGTTGGGGGAGGGGGGCGGCATGCGATGGGGAGTGTACCGGATGGGGGTGAGCGCGCGGCCGGGGGCGGCGGGGTGTTGCGCGCGGGGTGCTTCGGTGGCGCGCCGCTGGGGCTCGTGCTGAGGGCTACAGGCTTGCGCCGCTTCGCGGTTCGGGAGACGGGGCGAGGATGCCCCAGATGATGAGGATGGCGGTGTGCAGGGGGGCGGCGGCGGCGAAGGCGAGGATGAGGCGGGCGGCGGATCGGTACAGGGTTTCGTGCTGCGCCGACGGGATGGCCGCGGCGAGGAGGCCGAGGGTGGCGGCGGTGGTGAGGATGACGACGGCCCAGGCGGCGAGGCCCCAGGCGACGAGGGGGAAGAGGGCGTGCGCGGCGACGGGCTTGATGAAGCGGGTGGAGCGGACGGGGGCGAAGAGGCCGGCGGCGAGGCGGGCGAGGGCGGCGGCCAGGAGCGAGCCGAGGATGATGGCGAGGGCGGGGCCGCTGCAGAACAGGAACGTGAAGAGCACCGTGAGCATCGTGCCGAACATGGCGAGGCCTAACGCGTCCGCTGGGCCGCCGTGGCGGTAGGCGTTCTCGACGATCGGGATGCCGGCGAAGATCAGGGCCGCGCTCATGAAGAGGACCGATCCGGTGATCGCGTTGGTGACGAGGTTGACGGCGTCGCGCGGGGAAGGGGAGAGGTCGGCCCAGAGGGTGCGGGGGCGGAGGATGGTGCGGACGAAGAGCTCGGTCGAGGTCGGCTCGGCTGGCGGGCCGGGCGGTGGGGCGGGGGCGCCGCACTCGGGGCAGGGAGCGGTGTCGGGGAGGCCGGCGCGGTCGTAGTCGCAGGCGGGGCAGAAGAGCGGGGCGGGGGAGTCGGGCGAGGGGGCGTGCATCGCGGCGGCGGGTGTGGACGTTGGTGCGAGCGGTTCGCAGCGCTTCGGGGACGCTGGGGGCGACGTTTGATCAGGCAGCGGAACGGGCGTGGCGCTGCAATCGGCGGAGTTCGAGGTGCGTCGAGGCCGCCCATGCGGCGAGGAGGCACGCCATGGCGGCGTGCCAGAGGGGGATGGACCAGAGGCCTATGGAGTTCATGAGAAGGAGCGATCCGAAGGTGATCGTTGCGGCGGCGACGCCGACCCGGACTCGGAAGGTGAACCACCACAGGCTCGCGGCGTTGATCGCGGCGAACGCCGCCGCGAAGCCGGCGACGAGGATGATCGCGATCCGTCTCTTGCGCTCGAGGTGCTCGGGGTAGGGCCAGTCCTCCGGGAGTCCGTCCGCCTGGCCGAGCATGAACCCCAGCATGGTGAAGGAGAGGTAGATCGCGGCCGCCCAGACTGGGAAGGAGAGGCTGTAGGCCATCAGGAATGTGAACGGGCGACGGATCGGGGCCGCGGCCTGGTGGGCGGCGCCGGCGACCCAGGCGAAGAGCATCCCCCAGATCAGCGTGAAGAAGAGGAACGGATTCGCCGGGGGCCGCGGGATCAGGGCGACAAGCGTAGAAAACCCGACGGCGGCGAGCGAGGCGGCGAGCAGGTGCAGCCAGGGGTACCGGGCCCGGTCGCGGGGCGCGTCGGGGGTCTGGCCCGCGGCTCCGGGCTCGATTGGCCGGGTGGTGCTCATCGGGGCGATCGATCAGCCGCCGCACACGCGCTCGGCCCCCGGGCCGAGCGTGATGGCGTTCTTGCCCTGGCGCTTGCTCTGGATGGCGAGCTCGTCGGCGCGTTCGAGGAGCTTCTCGGGGGTGTCGCCGTCCCACGGGAATGTGGCGAGGCCGCCGGAGATGGTGAGGGTGCCGGGGGCCTGCTCGGCGAGCTTGGGGAAGCGGTGCTCGCAGATCTGGCGCTGGAAGCGGTGGGCGATGTCGAGGATGCTGGCGGGGGGCTTGCTGGCGGGGTTGCGGGGGCCGTGGGGCTCGTGGAAGATGACGGCGAACTCGTCGCCGCCGATGCGGCAGACGCGGTCGGTGGGGCGGATGACGGACTTGAGGAGGCGGACGGTCTCGCGGAGGATGTCGTCGCCGGCGGCGTGGCCGTAGCGGTCGTTGTACTGCTTGAAGTCGTCGATGTCGAAGAACAGGACGGTGACGGGGAGTCGCTCGGCGCGGGCCTGGTCGATGGCCGCGGCGAGGAAGCGGTCGAAGTAGCGGCGGTTGGAGGCGCCGGTGAGGTCGTCGGTGAAGGCGGCGCGGCGGAGCTGGTCCTGCTGGTCGCGCAGGGCGAGCCAGTGGGCGAGCCAGGCGGCGTGGGGGGCGAGCTCGTGGGGCTGGGCGCGGCGGCTGGAGAGCCAGCCGAGGCGGCGGGAGCGGTAGACGACCGGGGACTGGGCCGCGTCCGGGGCGGGGGTGGCGACGGTGGGGGGCGTGTTGCCGTCGAGGGCGTCGGGCACGCCGGAGTCGGGGAGGAAGACGACGTCCGGGCAGCCGGTGCGCTGACGGATGAGCTGCATGGCGGGGAGGAGGAGGTCGCGCCCAGCCATGAGCCATTCAAGAAGAGCGATGTCGTCGTCGAGGGAGACGCCCGGGGGGAGGGGCATCGGG
>JBIQJK010000124.1:0-10430 GCA_044507535.1 Planctomycetaceae bacterium
GGGCGGGGGGGGTGGGGGAGGCGGAGTGGTGGAGGGAATCGAGGTTCCAGCCGGCGGGGTTGTCGGGTGTGGCGGTGCCGGGGGCCCACCAGTAGACGGCGACCTGGTCGGGCTGGACGGGGCCGGCGCCGGAGGTGGAGACGCCGGCGATGCTCAGGCCGCCCCAGGGGGTGATCAGGGTGGTCAGCGAGCCGGGGAGGAGGGAGGGTGCGCCGTCGGGGGTGGTGATGGTGTCGGTGCGCCAGTCGCCGCCGAACTCGGGGGCCCACCAGAGGATGGAGAGGAGGCCGCCGGCCTGGGTTCCCGCGGGGGCGGTGGTGCCGGCGACGTGGATGGTGTCCCAGGGGGTGACGAAGGCGGCGAGGTTGCCGGTCAGGGGCTGGGGGTCGAAGCCGGCGGCGCGGGCCGCGGCGGACATGTTGTCGGTGCGCCAGAGGTTGCCGTCGAGGCCGGGGGCCCACCAGAGGGCGTGGATGTCGCCCTCGGCGTCGAGGCCGAGGATGTTGAAGGCGTCCCAGGGGGTGACGTAGGTGGTGACGCCGGAGAGCTCGGGGAGGGAGAGGCTCTGGGGGGTGAGGTGGTCCTCGGTGAGGTTGGAGAAGAGCCACTCGGGGGTGGGGACGTCCTGGCCGCCCTCGCCGGGGACGATGATGGTGGCGTCGGTCTGGAAGAAGCTGACCCAGTCGCCGTCGGCGTTGGTGCCGACGAGGTGGATGCGGCCGTCGGTGGAGGAGAAGGCGTGGAGGTTGCCGGTGATGGGGGAGGCGGTGGGGAGGAGGTCGGTGACGCGCTGGGCGAGGGTTGAGGTGAAGTTCTGGGCGCGGGAGAGGAGGACGGTGCGGGTGGGGCCGGAGATGATGAGGAAGACGTCGGCGGCGGCGGTGGGGTCGGCGATGGCGGTGAAGGTCTCGCCCTCGCCGAGGCGGGCGATGGGGCCGGAGAGGGGGAGGCGCGAGCCGGTCCAGGCGCCGTCCGCGGCGGTGGAGATGGCGAAGATCTCGCCGAAGCGGTTGACGGAGAAGACGGTGGTGACGCCGCCGTCGGTGGCGGAGACGACCGGGGCGCCGTCGGCGGGGCGGAAGAACTCGCCGTCCTCGATGGGGAGGTAGATGCCGGAGCCGGAGAGTACGGGCTCGTCCCAGTCGATGGGGGTGGTGGCGAAGTCGCCGCTGAAGGCGGGTTCGCCCTGGAGGATGCCGGTCTGTGGGGAGAAGTAGTAGGTGCGGGTGAAGACGGCGGTGCCCCGGTCGGAGGGAACCCGGCCGAGGAGCGTCGCGATGATGTTGCCGTCGTCGGTGACGTTGGCGGAGCGCCAGAAAAGGTCGGAGGCGCCGGCGGGGAGCTCGCCGGGGCCGCCGAGCTGGGTGATCTCGCCGTCGATCCAGAGGGCGAGCTGGCCGGGATCGGCCGAGCCGGCGCCGGGGGTGAAGCCGGCGACAACGCCGTTGTCGGCGATGGCGAGGCCGGTGAAGTTCGGGATGACCATCACCTGACCGTCGGGGGTGGAGATGTAGGTGGGGGGGCGCGGGACGGAGCCGACGAGGCCGGAGCCGACGATGGCGCCCGAGGGGGTGATGCCGTTGACCTGGCCGTCCCAGAGGAAGGTGAGCACGCCGTCGTCGAAGCGCCAGACGCTGGCGAGGGGCACGGCGAGGATGGCCTCGCCGCCGGGGAGGAGGCCGACGGCGCGGAGCCCGGTCTGGCCGAGTTCGCCGCCGACGATCTCGGTGATGGCGTCGGGGATCTCGGTGCGGTCGCCGCCGATGACGAGGAAGACCTGACTCGTGTCGCCGCCGCCGTAGCCGAGAATGTCGCCGCGGGCGTTGATGTCGATGATGTGATCGTCGGGTCGCAGGCCGGGGACGTCGCCGTAGGGGGTGTACTCGCCGCCGGCGAGGAGGAGGCCGCCGTCGTTGAACCAGACGCTCTCGAAGCCGGGGGAAGCGCCGGCGGCGGGGCCGCGGGGGCGGAAGTGGAAGCTGGAGTAGATCCGGATCGTGCCGTTGGCGCCGCCGACACCGGGGAGGAAGCTGATGACGTCGTCGAAGCTGTCGCCGTCGATGTCGCCGGCGGGGGCGGTGATGGCGCCGGAAATGGGGAGGCCGTCAACGATGGTGGTGCCGCCGGTCTCGGCGAAATAACCGGGCTGGGTGATGCCGATGCTGGGCTGGGCGAGGCGGAAGGGGTCGCCGAGGGGGGTGATGCGCTCGCCGAGGTTGGTGCCGGCCTGATAGCCGATGGTGGCGGTTTGCGAGCCGTCGTGGAAGATGTGGGTGGCGCGGCCGCCGTCGAGGCTGGGCGGGGGGCTGTTGTCGTAGAAGGGGGCGCCGATGACGAGCGACTCGTCATTGGCGGCGAGGGCGTGGCCGAATCGGGCGCCGGCCTGGGGACCCCTGGATCCGCCCTCGCTGTCGGCGCCGGGGTTGCTGTACGTGTCGAGGAGTTCGCCGGTGGCGCCGCTGAAGACGTAGGCCCTGCCGGCGTCCTCGAGGCCGTCGGTGTCGTGAGCGGGGGCGCCGATGAGGAGGTCGTGGACGGCGTCGGCGGGGCGGCCGGGGGCGGCGGAGTCGCGGGCGTCGGCGACGGCGTAGCCGAACTCGTCGCCCGCGGCCTCGCCGGTGAGTGTGAAGACGAGCTGGCCGTCGGCGCCGGAGAAGAGGAAGGCCTGGCCCTGGTCGGCGTCGCCGGCGCCCGGGGCGCCGACGAGCAGGTCCACGACACCGTCGCCGGTGACGTCGGCGACGAGCGCGATGGCGAAGCCGAACTCATCGGGGACACCCGCGGCGTCGTGGCGCTCGGCGGGGGCAAGGGTGCGGGCGAGGGCGCCGTCGGCGCCGGAGAAGAGGTAGACGAGGCCGCGGCCGCCGTCGGCGTCGGGGTGCATGGGGTCCTGAGCGTCGGGGGAGGAGACGAGGAGGTCGGGGACGCCGTCGCCGGTGAGGTCGCCGGGGGAGGCGAGGGCGGCGCCGAACCTGGAGGCGCCGTCGGCGAGGGTGCGGATGAGGGAAGCGTCGGCGCCGGAGAAGAGGCGGACCTCGCCGGGGGTGTCGTCGTCGCCGGCGAGGGAGACGGCGAAGTCGCCGATGCCGTCACCGTTGATGTCGCCGGCGCCCATGACGGCGACGGCGGGGCGCTCGAGCTGGAACTCCAAGGCTGTGCCAGGGGCGACGCCGGGGAAGGGGTCGAGGGCGAAGGTGGTGAGGAGGACGCGAGGCTCGAGCGATTCGAGCCCGGCGAAGGGGCTGCGGGCGCTTCGTGGTGGGGAGGTGTGCATGGTCGTTCCTCGTGTGGGGACGTGAGTGGTCAGGTGGTGAGGGTAGCGGTGGTGGAGAGGTTGGTGAGGGTCCAGAGGGGGCCGTCGCCGGGGGACCAGGTGAGAGTGAGCGGGGCGGGGCCGTCCTGGGCTGGGGCGATCGTCGTGTCGTCGGCCGCGGCGGCGTTGTCGGTGGCCTCAATGTCGTGGAGGATGGGTGGGATGTTGAGAAGGTCCTGAACGGGGAGAAGGGTGAAGACGGTGGCGAGGAGCTGGCGGGGTTCGGGGGACGCGCGGATGTGGCGATGGGCCGGGGCCGGGGCTCGGGATCGACGGCGGGACGCGGAGCGAGCGCTGATGGTGCTCCTTCTCGGACCTTGGGCGGGTGAAGGCGACGGCGCAGCGGCGGGGGAGCACGTGCGCCGGACGCAGCGCGAAGCGGGCGCGTCGGCCTCGCGGCGTGCAGGGGCGTGGATGTGGTCGGGGGAGCTGAGGGGCCCGCGTGGGCAGCGGGGGGACGGGGTTCGAGTGATCCGTCGGATTTACAATAGCATCAATCGGCCCTTTTTCCACCGCGCATTCGTGGAATACGGTGGTCGGCGGCGGGCGCGGCCGGGCCGGTGAGGGGGGAGTGGCGCAGCGCCGGCGGTGATGGGGGTAGGGTAGAAGAACGCATCCCGCGGGCGGTGGCCCGCGGGATGCGCGAGGGGGCGCGGCGCCGGTCGGCGTCGGCGATCAGTCGAGGAAGACGACGTTGGCGCGGGCGCGGGAGCGGTGCTCGGTGTTCATCTCGACGCGGTACCAGGACCCGAGGGTGAGGGTCTTGTGGTCGGGGTGGCGGATGCGGCCCTTGACGTAGAGGGCGGCGTTGCGGCGCATCGTCCGCCACCGGAACTGGCGGGCCTCGGGGTCGCTGATGACAGCGTCGTTGTACTGCTCCTCGGTCAGGCCGGAGGGGGCATAGTCGCTGACGTAGACGAGCTCGCCGCCGTAGCGGAAGCCGAAATCGGCGACGTGGGGCTTGCCGGGGCGGAGACCGGCGCCCCGGCGGACGAGCAGTTCGGGGCGGTTGACGAGGTGGCCGGGGACGGCGAGGTCCGGGGCGGGGATGAAGAACCACTCGCCCTGGCGGAGGTAGGCGGCGGTGCGTCGGCGGGAGCGGCTCTCGAAGCGGACGGCGCGTCGGGCCTGCTCGTCGCGCACGGCCTGGGGCTTGAGGGCCTCCATGGGGGTGCGGACGTTGGAGACGCCGCGGTCGCCCGGGACGGCGGCGACGAACCAGGCGCGCTCGTCGTGGCCGCAAAGGAACTTGTCCTTGTCGCCGGTGGCGGCGTTGCGGGCCAGGACGAGGAGGTGGCGCTGGTCGGGGCGGGCGTCGATGACCTCGAGCTCGACGGCGGGGCCGGCGCGGAGGTCGAAGAACTCGCCGCGGCGGTCGCGCCGGACGTCGAGGGTGACGCGGCCGGTCAGGGGGCCGTCGCCGACGACGGCGCGGGCGCCGATGCGCTCGAAACGGCGGGAGAGGGTGTCGCGATCCATGGTGGGGTGCTCCGGGGGTTGGCGCGGCGGGGCGCGCACGAACACCGTGCCGCGCGGCCGCGGGGGATGACAGGTGGACGCGGGGAGTCGATGCCGCGGCGGCGGGCGCGGGCCGGGGCGCAGCGCCATCGGGGCGGTCACCGGGACGGGGTTGTCGGGGAGGGCCGACGCGGAGCGTCGGACCGATGGTTCAGGCGGCGCGGATCAGCACGCGCGCACGGCACACCCCGAAAGCGACAGGCAACTGCGTAGGAGGCAGGGGCCTGGGTTTGGCTTTGGGTGTGCCATGGTGAACCTCGCGGAGCATGTGGACCAGCGGAGAGGGTACCACGGAATCGTGCGTCGTCAAGTGCATCCGCGGATGAGAAACAGAAATCAGTTCGGCGGGCCGTCCGCGGCGAGGTCGCTGATGACGGCGGCGAGGCCATCGACCACCCGGGCCATCCGCTCGTAGTCGAGGGTGTCGGAGGTGTCGGTGGGGAGGTGGTAGTTGGGGTTTCGGAACGGGGCGGTGTCGGTGACCATCAGCGCGGGGTAGCCCTCCTGCCAGAAGGCCCAGTGGTCGGACCAGCCGACGCCGGGGACGCCCTCGAAGAGGGCCGCGCCCTCGGAGGGGAACTCGGCGTGCCCGCGGAAGGAGGCGACGCAGCGGCGGACGAGGGCGCGGTGGCGGTAGCCGCCGACGAAGGCGACGAAGTCGCCGGTGGAGGGGTAGAGCAGGTTCAGCGGGCGGGGGTAGTTCTGCGTGCCGGGCTGGTCGGAGTAGTAGCCGACGGACTCGATGCTGAGCATGGCGGCGATGTCGTCGCCCGCCTCGCGGCAGGCCTTGGCGTAGACCCACGAGCCCATGTCGGGGGTCTGGAACGCGGGGGGCTCCTCGTTGACGAAGAAGACGAAGCGGATGGTTCGGGGCCGGGGGTCGCGGGCGAAGCGGCGGGCGAGGGCGAGGGTCGCGGCGACGCCGGAGGCGTTGTCGTCGGCGCCGGGGGTGCCCTGGTAGGAGTCGAAGTGGGCGCCGACGACGATGATCTCGTCGGGGCGGATCGTGCCGCGGACGGTGACCTCGATGTTGGGGGCGGGCGAGCCGCGCTCGACGAAGACCTCGCGGCGGTGCTCGAACCCCGCGGCTTCGAGCTGGGCGTCGATGTAGGCCGCGGCGGCGGCGAGCTGTCTGGGGAAGAAGGTGCTGCGGTAGCCGGTGAGGGCGTGCTCGCCGGGGCCGCCGGCGAGGGCGACGACGTCGCGGCGGAGCTCGTCGGCGAGGGCCCGCTGGGCGTCGGTCAGCGGCGGGAGGGGGCCGCGGTGGGAGGAGCCGGGCATGCGGATCATGGAGCGGTAGGACCAGGTGAGGGCGACGAAGATCAGGAGGAAGAGGATGGCGAGGCGCCGGAGGGCGGCGCGGGTCAGCAGGCGAGGGACGCGGTGATGACTCGGGGGCTCGTCGATCATGGCGGAGCCTCCACGTTGTGGTTCGGTCCGGTTCGGAGAAACGCGATGCGACGCCGTGGTGAGGTACGGGCGCGGAGGGAGAGCGGATGCGGCGGTGTGGACCGGGGGCGCGATGCGACTGAGAGGCGGATGAGGGGCGTCGCGCAGTCAGGTCGCGGCGTTGGCGGGGAGACGGGGCTTTGAGGGGGCCAGCGCCTCGTCGAGGGCGCGGCGGAGTTGGACGAGGGAGGAGGTGTCGGGGAGCGTGATGGCGCCGAGGTCGGACCACTGGCCGTTGCCGCCGACGGCGATGATGCGCCGGCCCGGTGCGGCGGCGAGGAACGCCGGCGCGATGGGCGCGGCCTGCGGGGTGGCGTCGGTGATCCAGAGTTCGCCATCGGGGCCGACGCCGCCGCCGATGGGGGTGAGGGCGTCGAGGGTCGTGGCGACGGGGTCGTAGCCGAGCCCGGTCAGGACGGAGGCGGTGAACGCGGCGGCGCGGCCGTCGGCGAGCGTGATCAGGGCGCGGCGGGCGCTCATGGGGCGGTCGTCCGGCGGGGGCGGCGCGGCGGGGAGGAGGATGGAGACGGTGGCGCCGCGGCCGGGTGCGGAGTCGATCTCGACGCGTCCGCCGGCGCGCTGGGCGACGCCGTGGACGATGGCCAGGCCCAGGCCGGTGCCGCCGATGGCGCGGCGCTTGGTGGTGAAGAAGGGTTCGAGGCAGTGGCGGCGGACGTGCTCGGGCATGCCGGGGCCGTCGTCCTGGATGCTGATGCGGAGGAGGCGGCCGCCATCCTCGGGGGCGGCGCAGAGGCGGATGGTGGCCTCGGCGTCCTGGCCCCGGTCCAGGGTGATGGCGTCGCGGGCGTTGTTGACGAGGTTGAGGACGGCCTGGCTGAGGCGGTGCGCGGCGACGGGGGCCGGGGGGGTGTTGGGGTCGATGTCGCAGCGGAAGGAGAAGGCCTTGGGGAGGGAGGCGCGGAGGAGGCCCTCGACGTCGCGGCACCAGCGGTGCAGGTCGGTGAAGCCCTCGACGTCCTGTTCGGGGTCCTGGGCGAAGAGCCGCAGGCTGCGGGTGATGGACTCGATGAAGCGGAGGGAGCCGCGGATGGCCGAGGCGTCGGCGCGGATCTCGGGGTTGTCGCCTGCGAGGGCCTCGATGGACTCGACGCGGGTGCGGATGGGCATGAGGAGGTTGGTCATGTCGTGGCCGAGGCCGGCGGCGAAGGCGCCCAGGGCGGCCATGCGCTCGGAGTGGCGCAGGGCATTCTGGGACTGCTCGAGCTGCTCGGTGCGCTCGCGGACGAGGTCCTCGAGGCGGTGCTGGTAGCGGGTGAGCTCCTGCTCGGCGCGTTTGCGGCGGGTGATGTCCACGAAGGTGCCCAGGACGCCGCGGACCGCGCCGGCGTCGTCGAAGAGGGGGGAGGCGAAGACCCATGCATCGAGGACGGAGCCGTCGGCGCGGACGAACTGGTACTCCTCGCCGCTGATGCGCTGGCGGAGTCGGACGGAGCGCTGCATGGTCAGCTCGTGCGGCGGGATCTCGACCCCGTCCCTGAGGAAGCGGACGGGGTACCGCTCGCCGCCGGCCATGCAAGCGGAGATGTTGGCGCCGGTCGGGAGGCCGAGCATGTCGCAGGCGGCCTGGTTGCCGATCATCACGGTGCAGGAGGCGTCGGTGGCGATGGCGACGCCGACGGGGAGGAGGTCGAGGAGGGTCTGGAGCTCCTCGACGCGGTGGCGGAGGTCGTCGGCGAGGGCGGCGACCCGGGCCTCGGCCTGCTTGCGGGCGGTGATGTCCATGCAGACGCCGGACATCCGGCGCGGGCCGTCGTCGGCGTCGAGGGTGACGCGGCCGCGGCACTCCACCCAGGCGGTCTGTCCGTCGCGGCGGAGGATCCGGTGCTCAAGAGTGAGGTCGTCGCCGCGCTGGGCGCTGCCGCGGATGGCGGCGAGGACGGCGTCCCGGTCGTCGGGATGGATGGCGCGGCGGTACTCCTCGAAGCCGCTGCCGAAGCCGCCGGGGGGGACGCCGAAGATGGCCTCGAGCCCCGGGGACCAGGTGACGGCGCCGGTGGCGACGTCCCAGTCCCAGGTGCCCATGCGGCCGGCCTCAAGGGCGATGCGGAGGCGTTCCTCGCTGCGGCGCAGGTCGGCCTCGGCGGCCTTGCGGAGGGTGATGTCGCGGGCGATGGAGGAGGCGCCGATGACGGCGCCGGCGTCGTCGCGGATGGGTGAGACGGTGATGGAGACGTCGATGCGGCGGCCGGAGCTGGTGATGCGGACGGTCTCGAGGTGCTCGATGCGCTCGCCGGCGCGGATGCGCTCGAGGATGCGGGCCTCCTCGCCGAGGCGGTCGGGGGGGAAGAGGATGATGACGTTCTGGCCGACGACGTCGGCGGCGTGGTAGCCGAAGAGCCGCTCGGCCGCGGCGTTGAAGGTGCGGATTCGCCCGGAGAGGTCCTTGGAGATGACGGCGTCGTCGGTGGATTCGATGATCGCGGCGAGGCGGGCGGCGGCCTCGCGGGAGCGGGCGAGGTCGGTGACGTCGTTGCCGGCGATGGTGATGCCGACGACCCGGCCGTCGGGGGCGAGGTTGGGGGTGTAGGCGATCTGGATGCGACGCGGGCCGAGGACCGGGAACGAGACCTCGGTGTCGTAGGAGATCGCCTCTCCGGCCAGGGCCCGGTTGAGGTAGGGACGGAGCTTGGCGAGGCGGGCCTCGCCGATGACCTCTGCGGCGCTCCGGCCGACGACCTCGTGCAGGGCGACGGCGTAGTAGCGGCAGAAGGCGGCGTTGACGAAGCGGTAGCGCAGGTCGGCATCGACGTACGCCAGGAGCGTGGCGCTGCCGTCGGCGACGGTTTGGAGGAGCTGGTCCTTCTCCCGAGAGGCGTCGGTGGCGGCGGCGGCGTGCTGGCTGTGCCGGATGGCGAGGCGGGCGGGGATCCAGAGGAGCAGGGCGAACAGGACGTAGCTCGTGGTCCTGGCGGTCTCCGCGGCCGAGCGCGGGACCACGCCGAACTTCGTCTCCAGGAACAGGAAGGGCGCGGCGACGAGGCCGAGCGCCGCGGCCGCCCAGTATGGGCCGGGGGAGAGGAACCAGGCGAGGATGCCCAGTGCGATGAACGTGAAGATGAAGGGGATGCGGTCGCCGAAGACGGGATCGAGCGCCATGCGCAGGGCGAGCGAAAGGGCGACGACGCCCAGGCCGAGGAGATATTGGAGAGCAAGCGGGGCCGACGCGCGTCGGTGTAAGGCCAGATCGAGGAGAGACTGGACCATCGGCGATGGCAATCGCGGCACACCGGGCTCCTGAAGCGTCCGGCCGCGCATCGCCTGGGGTGAGCGCGGACGCCTTGGTCGGGGAGTGTACCGCGCCGGCACGTGAAGTTGTCTTCATGCATCCGTGTCGCTTCGTGCGGCGCGATCGATGTGCAGAGTTTGTCCGTATCCGGGCATCGCGGGCGCGGACCGCCATGCGGTGGCGGCAACTATCGCCCCGGCTTGAGGATGCCGTAGAGCCGCGCGAGGTCCCGCCAGAAGCCGGGATAGGTCTTGGCGACGCAGGCGGGGTTGCGGATGTAGGTGTTTGGGCGGCGCAGGGCGATCAGGGCGAGGGCCATGGCCATGCGGTGGTCGTCGTAGGTTTCGAACTCGACTCGGGGGACATCGGCGGAGCGGTCGATGCCGCTGGGCGGCGCGTTGATGACGAGGAACTCGTCGTCCGGGGCGGCGCCCTCGCCCTCGGAGGCGCTGGTGCCCCGCTCGCTGGTGATCTCGACGCCGACCTTGGCGAGCTCGGTCTTGAGGGCCTCGATGCGGTCGGTCTCCTTGACGCGGAGGGTGCGCAGGCCCCAGAGCATGGACCGCCCCTCGGCGAAGCAGGCGACGGCCGCGGCGGTCAGGGCCGCGTCGGGCATGTTGGTGAAGTCGTAGGCGAAGGGGTCCAGGGGGATCTGGCGGTTGCGGACGGAGGTGCCGCGGGGGGACTGGACGACCTCGGCGCCGGCGGAGCGGAGGACAGTGGCGAACTCGGCGTCGCCCTGGAGGGATGGCCAGGGGAGGGAGCGGATGGTGCAGAGGGAGCGGGGGGTGATCGCGGCCGCGGCGAGGAAGTAGGTCGCGCTGGAGGCATCCGGCTCGATGACGAGGTCGAAGCCGTTGCCGTGATGCTGGAGAAGCACGAGGTGTGCTGTGGACTCTTCCA
>JBIQJK010000269.1:0-1661 GCA_044507535.1 Planctomycetaceae bacterium
CCTTCCTTCCTTCCTTCCTTCCTTCCTTCCCCGCGTTCTTCCCTGATCCCGTTCCCGCGATCGTCCGCGCACTACTCCCTCACCCCCTCCTCCACCACGCTCTCCACCACCACCTCCACCCCTTCCCGCATCATCCGCTCCGCCCACGGCGTCCCGAACATCCGCACCTCGATCGGCACACGGATGTGCAGTCGCCGCTCCCTGCCGCGCCACGCCTCCATCACCGCCTGCACCTCCCCCGTCGGCAGCTCCCGCTTCTTCCCCACCCTCGCCGACACCACCCTCATCCTCACTTCCCCGTTCTCCCCCTCGTGCGCCTCGAACCACTCCGGCAGCTCCACCACCCGGTACACCTCCGGCGCCAGCTCCCCCATCACATCCGCCGTCCGCACGCTGTAGTAGTTCGCCAGCCGCCACATCGGCACCATCGAGTCCGGCCCCGCGAGCCCCCTCAGCATCGGCCGCATCGTGATCCTCGCGCGCAGCCGGCCCGGTTCATCCGGCGACCCCTCCGTCACGCACTCGATCAGCGGCCCGCGCCCCCCCTCCTCCCCCTCCGCCCCTCCCGCGCGGAGCGTCATCATCGGGTCCCCGTAGAAGATCATCCCCGCCCCGTTGCTCCGCCGGTTCTCCACACCCTCCCCCAGCACCCTCCGCTCCGCCACCGGCCCGAACTCGATCCGCCGCGGCAGGAACTCCAGCGCCAGCCGGTCGAACATCCGCTTCGCCGCCTCCCCCAGCAGCACCCCCTCATCCACCGCCAGCGCGAAGACCTGGCACGTCAGCGGTCCGTGCCACGGGTCAACGCCCAGGAACGCGCCCGTCACCCCGCTCTCGAGCGTCGCCAGCGCCACCGACTCCTCCGCCGCCGGCGCCTCCCGCTCCACGAACCCCATCCCCGTCGGCTCCCACCACCGCCCCGGCGCCCCGTTGTAGCACGACGAGTTGAACAGCACCGCCGGCCCGAGGTCCACGCCCCACTCCCGGAGCTGCTTGCCCGTGTAGCACCCCACCATCTCATTCGGATACCCGTGCGAGAAGAACAGCAGCGCATCCTTCCCCTTCATCCGCCCCAGCGCCCCCCTCGCCCGCTCCTCCCGCACCTCCGGCGGGTCCTTCATCAGCACGAACTCCGCCGTCGCCCTCAGCCCCATCGCCTCCATCGAGGTGAACCGCCCCGCCGCCGGCAGCGCCGGCCCTTCCCACGACCCGAAGAGCGCGGCCGTCCTCTCCCCGCCCGCGCCCCCGCCCTCCCACCACGCCGCGATCCGCTCCACAAACGCCTCCGCCGTGGCCCCGTCCCGCCCCGTGATGAACCCGTACTCAATGTCCACGAACGGGTCATCATCCACCCGCACCGCCATCTCCAGCACCCGCCGCGACAGCTCCACGTCGATCTTCGCCGGCGGCGCCACGAACACCACCCACCGCGCCCCCTCCCGCCGGATCACCTCCATCGCCCCCTCCAGATCCCCGGTGTCGAACTCCACCACCTTCCCCCCGTGCACCCCCGCCATCCGCTCCGCCGCGGCGCGATACTCCCCCCTCTCCCCCGGCTCCACAAGAACGAGGTACCGCTCCCCCCGCGGCGGGCCCCCCCGCCCCCCCGCACCCCCCCCCCCCCCCCCCCCAGCCGCCCCCGTCACCACCCCCGCCACCCA
>JBIQJK010000125.1:0-10287 GCA_044507535.1 Planctomycetaceae bacterium
GACGCACGTGCGCCGCAGCCTGGCCGGATCCCCCCACAACACGCCTCATCGCTCGGTGCAGCCGGTTCATCACCGTAAAGTATCGGCCCAGCTAGACTCCCCCGTCCAGCCCCGTTCGCGGACGGTGTCGCCGCCGCGACGGGCCAATCCTCGGGGGGCCATGGGGCGTTATCGCGACGTTTTCCGAGCTTCCCCGCCATGCCTGACACCCAACCCCAGCACGCCCCCCAGCCACCCGCCACCTCCAACGGCCCCAAGGCCGGCGTCCAGACCGGCGGTCAGACCGGCGGCCTCCCCAAGCAGTACCGCCCCGCCGACAACGAGCCCCGCATCCTCGAGCGCTGGAATGCCTCCCGAGCCTTCCACGCCGACCCGCAGAACGTCCTCCGCCCCGACGCCCCCAAGAAGCCCTACGCCATCCTCATCCCGCCCCCCAACGTCACCGCCGAGCTCCACCTCGGCCACGCCCTCAACAACACCCTCCAGGACATCCTCGCACGCGCCCACCGCATGATGGGCTTCGAGACGCTCTGGATGCCCGGAACCGACCACGCCGGCATCGCCACCCAGACCGTCGTGGAGAAGCGGGTCCTCCGCGATGAGGGCAAGCGCCGCACCGACTTCTCGCGCGAGGAGTTCGTCGCCAAGATCCAGGCCTTCAAGGACGAGTACGAGCGCCGCATCACCGAGCAGCTCCTCGCCATGGGGTGCTCCTGCGACTGGGACCGCCAGCGCTTCACCATGGACCCCCAGTGCGCCGCCGCGGTCCGCGAGGCCTTCTTCCGCCTCTTCCGCGACGGCCTGATCTACCGCGGCAAGCGCCTCGTCAACTGGGACCCCGTCACCCAGACCGCCCTCGCCGACGACGAGGTCGAGATGGAGGAGGTGGACGGCTTCTTCTACTACCTCCGTTACCCGCTCGTCCACCCGCCGGCCCCCGGCGACGACGCCCAGCCCGTCACCTGGTCCGAGCTCGCCGTGCGCGGCTACCCCGGTGCCGGCGAACACCCCCCCGATGCCGAGGCCTGGGTCACCGTCGCCACCACCCGCCCCGAGACCTACCTCGGCGACACCGCCGTCGCCGTCAACCCGCAGGACCCGCGGGCCAAGTCCCTCCGCGGCCTGATGGTCGAACTCCCCATCGTCGGCCGCCTCATCCCCATCATCGAGGACGACTACGTCGTCATGCCCGCGCCCGATCCCGACGCCGAGGGCGTGGACCCGAAGGCGAAGTACGCCACGGGGTTCCTGAAAGTGACGCCCGCGCACGACGAGAACGACTACCTCATCGGCCAGCGCCACAACCTCCCGATCATCAACATCTTCGCCCCCGACGCCTCCATCAGCGACCAGCACGGCTGGACCGACGTCGGCGACGCCCACATCTTCCTGGGCAAGCCCCGCGAGCAGGCCCGCAAGGAGGTCGTCCACGCCTTCAGCAACCGCGGCCTCCTGGAGGCCACCCGCCCCTACCGCCACAGCGTCGGCCACTCCTACCGCTCCCACGCCCGCATCGAGCCCTACCTGAGCGACCAGTGGTACGTCAAGGTCACCGACGACCATCTCGCGGGAGCCGCCCTCCGCGCCATGGTGGACGAGCAGCGCACCACGACCGACCGGAAGGAACTCAAGAACCGGAGCACCACCGACGAGGGCCTGACGTTCCACCCCGCCCGCTACGCCAGGACCTACGAGACCTGGCACGAGAACATCCGCGACTGGTGCATCTCGCGCCAGCTCTGGTGGGGGCACCGGATTCCCGTGTGGAGCCATCCATCGCTGGATGCCAGCGCGTTCGCCAATGTCGCTCAGATCAGCGATGACCCTGACATCGCCGGCTTCGAGCGCTACGCCGATTGGAATGTGCGGCGGTCGTTCAATCAGTCTGACAGTAGAGTGCTCGGCACACCTATTCCGACGGAGCCGTTCTTCGTCTGCGTGAGGCCGGGAAGACCCGATTTGGAGCGTGCCCTTGAGGCCGCAGGTTTCACGCAAGACCCCGACGTCCTCGACACCTGGTTCTCCTCCGCCCTCTGGCCCCTCTCGACAATGGGCTGGCCCAACCCCGATGCCTTCCCCGAGACCAAGGGCCTCCTTGAAGCCTTCAACCCCACCAGCGTCCTCTGCACCGCGCGCGAGATCATCACCCTCTGGGTCTCCCGCATGGTCATGTTCAACCGCTACTTCCTCGCCCAGGACGCCGGCCAGGAGCCCGGCACCGGCCCCGTCCCCTTCCGCGACGTCTTCATCCACGCCATGATCCAGGACGGCGAGGGACGCAAGATGTCCAAGTCCCTGGGCAACGGCGTCAACCCGCTGGACATCATCGAGTCCCACGGCGCGGACGCCATGCGCTTCACGCTCTGCCACATGACCACGCAGACGCAGGACGTCCGCATGCCCGTCGTCCCCGACCCGCGGACCGGCAAGAACACCTCCCCCAAGTTCGACCTCGGCCGCAACTTCGCCAACAAGCTCTGGAACGGCGCCCGCTTCGCCCTGGGCATCCTCTCCGCCGCTCCCGATGCCGGCGAGGGCTTCACCCCGCCCCCCTCCCTCACCGACCGTTGGATGCTCTCCCGCCTCGCCGCGGCCGTCGCCGAGGCCGAGACCGCCCTGAAGGAGTACCAGTTCAGCCAGTACGCACAGGTCATGTACGACCTCGTCTGGCGGCAGTTCTGCGACTGGTACATCGAGGCCATCAAGCCCACCGCCGCGGGCGATCCCTCGCAGCGCGCCGTCCTCCGCGCCACCCTCGACGTCATCCTGCGCCTGCTCCACCCCATCATGCCCTTCGTCACCGAGGCGATCTTCGAGGAGCTCCGCAGGCTCCCCGCCCACCGCGTCCCCGGCATCGACCTCGCCACCACCGACCTGCTCGCCACCAGCTCCTGGCCGCAGGTCGCCGGCAACCTCCGCGACGCCGAGGCCGAGGCCCGCTTCGACCGCGTCCAGGCGATCGTCAGCGCGATCAACGAGATCCGCGCCCAGCACCAGGTCCCGCCGAAGCGAAGAGTCACGCTCCACGCCCCCGCCGGCCTGCTGAGCACCCTCGGCGAGGATGCCGCGCTCGTGGTGACCCGCGCCGGCCTCGACCGGATCACCGAGGACGACGCCCCGCCCGCCCCCCGCTCGGTCGCCTTCCGCTTCGACATCCACGACCTCGCCCTGAGCAATCTCCGCGACGACGCCGCCGACGGCGCGGCCAAGGCCGCCGAGCTCGAGCGTCTCGGACGCGTCATCGCCCAGTGCGACAAGACCATCGCCGCCTGCACCGCCCGACTCGACAACCCCGGCTACATGCAGAAGGCCCCGGCCAAGCTCGTCGAGGAGACCAAGGCCCAGCTCGCCAAGGCCATCAGCGAGCGAGAGGCCGCGGTGAAGGAGCTGGAGCGCCTGAGTTGAGCCCGCCGCGGGCCATCACCTCTCTCCTGACCGTCGCCGCCGCGGCCGCGCTCACGCTCTCCGCCGGCTGCGGCGGCCCATCCGCCCGCCGCGCCCACTCCGCCTCCCCCGGCGTCCTCCCCCGCCCCGTCAGCCCCGTCGAGCACACCGAGCCGTGGTCCTTCGCCGGCCGCGAGGGCCAGCTCGTCCGCACCCCCTCCTACCGCCTCTGGACCACCGAGCTCGACCCCGTCATCCTCCACCGCCTCCCCCTCTTCCTCGAGCGGGCGATGGAGCACTACCGCACCGACCTCGGCCACCTCCCGCCCCCCGCCGACCGCCTGGACACCTTCGTCCTCTCCAGCCGCCACCAGTGGGAGCTGCTCACCCGCCAGACCATGGGCGAACACGCCGACGTCTACCTCCGCATCCCCCGCGGCGGCTACGCCTGGGCCGGCCGCAGCGTCCTCTACGACATCGGCGCCCAGGGCACCATGGCCATCGCCGCGCACGAAGGATGGCACCAGTACACCCAGCGCACCTTCCGCGATGCGCTGCCCATCTGGCTCGAAGAGGGCATCGCCTCCTACATGGAGGGCCACCGCTGGGGCGGATGGGGCGGCGGCGAGAGCGGCGCGACCCCCGTCTTCCTCGGCTGGGCCAACGTCGAGCGCTTCGACCAGCTCCGCGCCGCCGCGGCCGCCGGAACGCTGATGACCCTGACCGAGCTCCTCGACGCCACCCCCCAGGGCCTCCTCGACGGCGCCCCCGACGGCGCGCTCACCTATTACGCCCAGGTCTGGGCCCTGGTCCACTTCCTCCGCGAAGCCGAGGACGGTCGCTACCGCCCCGCGCTGGAGCGCCTCGTCGCCGACGCCGCCGCCGGCCGCCTCCACCGCACGATGGCCGCCGCCGCCGGCGCGGCCCCCGCCCGCCACGCCATGCTCACCCGCCGCGGCGCCCTCGCCTTCACCGCCTACTTCACCCCCAACCTCGAGGAAGCCCAGCGCCAATACGCCGCCTTCATCGCCGACCTTGTCCTCCCCGGCGCCCGCAGCGCCATCGTCGAAGGCCGCAGCCCTGTGCGATCGGGAGCGCGGTGACTTCCGTTCTTCACCACGGAGCCACGGAGATCACGGAGCGGTCACGGAGAAGAACCAGTCAGGGTTTCAAGACAGGCCGGACAAGAAAGCTGTCCACCGCCCCCAACGCTCCCACGCCCCCTCCCACCACTCTTCAAACCCAATCCTGTTGTGTCAGAGCATGCCACGAGAGCGCGGGGAGCTTCCCAACCGCTCCGTGCCCTCCGCGGTGAAAAATCAAACGGCCCAAGGCGATCAGTTGAGAGCCGCCGCCCCCTCCGGGTACGACGCCGGCACCCCAAGGTACGCCAGCGCCCGCTCCATCACCCGCCGCACCACCGGCCCCGCGGTCTGCGCCCCGTAGTACCGATTCTCCCGCACCAGTTGCGGCCCGGGGTCGTCGATCACCACCAGGCACACCAGCCGCGGCGACTCCGCCGGCCCCGCCGCGATGAAGCTCGTGATGTACTGGTGCTCGAAGTACCCCTTCCACCCCCGCGGCCGCCGCTTCCCCTCCGGCGGCGACCCCATCGGGATCTTCGCCGTCCCCGACTTGCCGAACAGCTCGTACCGCGGCGGCGGCTCTCCCTTGTTCGCCCGCGCCAGCCGCTCGTCCAGGTTGTGCGTCACCCCCCGCATCGTCTCCCGCGTCAACTCCGCCACCCGCGCCGGCAGCACGCGAACCCCCTCCGCCGCCCCCGTCCCCTCCGCCGCCAGCAGCCGCGGCGTCACCATCGTCCCCGCCAGCTCCCCCGTCCGCGCGAACGCCGAGAACGCCCGCACCATCTGCACCGGCGTCACCGCCACCTCGTACCCCATCGCCACCGAAGTCTGCGTGTACTTCGTCCAGTCCCGCTGCGAGGTCACGATCCCCGGCGACTCCCCCGGCAGCCCGATCCCCGTCCTGCTCCCGAAGCCGAACCGCACCACCGCGTCGCGCATCTGCTTGTCGCTCATCCGCCGCGTGACCTTCGCCATGCCGACGTTCGACGAGTTCACCAGCACCTCCCCCCACGTCATCTTGTCCCGCCGCACCACGTCGCGCACCGCCCGCCCGTACGGCGTCGTCCACACGCCCCCTTCCGTGTTCACCGTCTCCCCCACGTCCGCCAGCCCCAGCGCCGTCGTCGCCGACCACATGAACGCCTTGAACGTGGACCCCGGCTCGTAGACGTCCTCCACGCACCGGTTCCGCGCCAGCGCCGGATGCGGCGCCTCCGACGGGTCCTTCTTGATCGTCACGAACCGACGCCGCGGCCCGTCCGGCGTCGGCGGGTTGTCCCAGTCGAACTCCACCGCGTCCGGCGGCCGCCGCACCAGGTCGAGCATCGCCACGATCTCGCCCGAGATCGGGTCCAGCAGCACCAGCCTCGCCCCCGCGGCATCGCACTCCTCGATCGCCCGCGTCAGCTCCTCGTGCGCGATCCGCTGCAGCTCCAGGTCGATCGACAGCCGCACGTCCTCCCCCCGCACCGGCGCCACGTACCCCCCCCGCTCCACCCACAGCGGCCGGCTCCGCGCATCGCGCACGTACCGCAGCCGCCCGGGCGTCGCCTTGATCCGCTCCTCGAGCATCAGCTCCGCCCCCAGCAGCCCGTCGTGGTCGACCCCCACCGCCCCCACCAGCTTCGTCGTCAGCTCCGGCGCGGGCAGCTCCCGCACCGGCCGCAGCTCCAGGTGCACCCCGGGGATCTTCAGCCCCCGCACCACATCCACGCGCCAGTCTTCCAGCCCCCGCCCCAGCGGCACGTACCGGATCTGCCGCTTCGGCCTCCCCCCCTCCTCCTCGGCCTCGATCGCCTCGCCCGCCCCCGACATCGGCTCCCCCCCGCGGACCAGTTCGTACAGCGACGCCAGCGGCCCCTGCGGCGACGCCGGCTCGCTCTTCGCCATCGCCGCCCGCCGCTCGTTCTCCGCCATCGCCCCCACCACCTTCTCCGCGATCGTCTCCAGCGAGATCCCCGTCGCCTCCGACAGCCGCTGCATCGCCTCATCCGGCGGCGACGGGAACCGCACCGGGTCCACGAACACCCGGTACCCGAACCGCGTCCCCGCCAGCAGCCTCCCGCGCCGGTCCAAGATGTCCCCGCGCACCCCCGGCTCCCGCACCGTCGTGATCCGCTCGTCGATGTGCGCCGCCAGCGCCTCGCTCGGGGCCACCTGCAGCTGCGCCACCCGCCCCAGCATCACCAGCATCAGCGCCACCATCGCCCCCACCGCGGCCACGCTCGTGATGTCCGCTCGCCGCCCAGCGTCGCCCTGGCCCGCCAGCCTGAGCCTCGTCATCGCGCTCCCCCCGACTCAAGCCCATCCCCCGCCGCGGCCACGTGCGACGGCGGCGCCGCCCGCCCCCCCTGCCCCGGCAGCGGCGCCAGCGGCCCGATGCCCCTGGCCAGCTCCTCCGCGCGCACCGGCGTCGTCCTCGAGGCGATCTCCACCCGCAGGTGCCACAGCGTCCGGTCGTGCTCCGCCACGCGGCGCTGCACCGTCGCCAGCTCGTTGACCGCTTGCAGCCGAAGCTGGCGCAGGCTCAGCAGCGCGCCCGCCACGACGCCCATCGCCAGGATGACGGCCGCGATCTTCGCAAACACGCCGCGGGGCCCCTTGTGCGCCGGCTCACTCCGGCGGAAGCGCCAGCACCAGCCCGACGTGAATGGTGTCCAGGTCGTCCAGCCGACCCTTGTTCAGGTCCCGGATCTCCGTCCACCGCCTCGCCGTCCCCAGCTGCTTCTGCGCGATCTCCAGCAGCGTGTCCCCCGGCTTGACGGTGTACATCCGCACCGCCGGCCTGGCGGGCGCGGGCTTCTCCGACGCGGGCTTGGCCTTCTCGCCCGCCGACGCCCCGCCCGGCGCCGCCGTCGCCCGCGCCCCCTCGGGCAGCCGCGCCTCACCCAGCAGCACATCCTTCGGCGGGATCAGCAGCGTCACCCCCACCCGCACCATCCCGTCCGGCCCGACGCTCTTGGCGTTGTACGCCTGCAGCTTCCGCCACAGCGACTGGTCGCCGTAGTACTTCCCGGCGATCTTGCTCAGGTTGTCCCCCCGGACCACCTCGTGCCGCAGCAGCCTCCCCCGCGTCACCGGCAGCGCGGGCTCCTCCGCCTGCGGCGCCGGCGAGGGCGTCGGCGCCGCGGCCGCCTCAAAAACCGGCTCCTCCCGCCTCGCTGGCGGCGCGCCGTCGAGCCGCAGCGCCGGCTCGGACCGATCCAGCCCGAGCTGCGAGATCCCGTTGCGGATCGCCGCGCCCGCCGAGGCCAGCGTGTCGATCGGGTCCGCCGCCAGTTGCGGCCGCTCCTGCGGGCTCCCCATCACGATGTCCACCAGCGGCGACTGCGTCCGCACCGCCGGCTCGGGCTCGTACCCCCGGCCGTCCAGCAGCGGGTCCGCCGACTCCACCGGCGTGATCGGGTTCGGCAGCGCGGGCTCGGCCGACGCGTACCGCACGTAGTCCTGCACCTCCCCCGATCCGATCTCGGAGTTCACCTGCGCCTGGCTCGCTTTCGAGAAGTGGTCGGCGACCAGGATCCCGACCACGAGCACGAGGGCGAAACCGACCATGAGGGCGACTTTGTGTTCACGAGTCACTGGTGTGGCGTCCCTGCGCGGCGGCCCCCAATCTCCAGAGGGGCCTCGTGAGCGAACCCCGCTCCCCCCGCCCGCCGCCGCGTCCGATCCATGGACACAGGGGCAGAGCGGGGACGATCCCGAGCGGAAACCGGCGCGGCCGGGCGATTGGCCCGACGCCCCGCGAAAGAACCCGTCCCCCCGGACGCTTGTCAGCGGCCGGAGAGACGCACGGCACGGAACTTGGCGGACCTCGCCCGGGGGTTCCGGGCGACCTCCTCGGGGCCGGCCTCGATCGGCTTTCTCGTCAGCGCCGTCGCCAGCCCCTGCTCCACCAGTTTCGCGAACGCCCGTTTGACGAGCCGGTCCTCGAGGGAGTGGAACGCGATGATCCCCACGCGGGCCCCCGGCGCCAGCCAGGTGCCCCCCGCGCCTCCCATCTCCCCTGCCGCCACCGCTCTGGCCGCACGTTCGATGGCCTCGAGCAGCGCGTGCAGGTTGCCCAACTCATCGTTGACCGCGATGCGGAGGGCCTGGAAGGTTCGGGTTGCTGGATCGATCGACGCGCCGCCGCCTCGTGGACCGACCACGGAACGGACAATCGCTGCAAGCCGTGCCGTCGTCGTTATCGGCTCATCTCGCCGCGCCTCGACCAGTTTTTGCGCCACCCTCCGCGCCTGTCGCTCCTCCCCGTAATCCCGGATGATCTCCTCCAGTTCCCGCGCCGGCAGCGTGTTGACCAGCTGCGCCGCCGTCACCGGCGACGACGGGTCCAGCCTCATGTCCAGCGGCCCCTCCCGCATGAACGAGAACCCCCGCGCCGCGTCCGCCATCTGGTTGGATGAAAACCCCAGGTCCGCCAGCACCACGTCCGCCCGCAGCCCCGGCCTCTCCCCTTCCCGCACCGCCAGCATCCGCCTCGGCGCATCCGCGAAGTTCGTGTACCACGCCAGCACCCGCGGCGGCGCGGGCAGCGCCTCCACTCGCCTCCCCGCCGCGGCGAGGTTCCCCGGATCAAGATCGCAGATCACCACCGTCCCCTCCCGACCCACCCGAGCCCCCAGCGCCGCCGCGTGCCCCCCTAAACCGGCGGTGCAATCGAGCACGACCTCCCCCGCCCGCGGATCGAGCGTCGCCACGATCTCCTCCAGCAGCACCGGGATGTGCGCCGCCGGACCCGGCTGAGAGTCCGTCGGCGCATCGAACTCGGATTCGGTCGGCGGGTCCGTCGTCACCGGCCAACGGTAGCCCCCCTTGAGTAGACTGCCCCCATGCCCCCTCTGCCGCGACTCACCGCCGTCCTCCTCGCCGCGGCCGCCGCCCTCCTCCTGGGCGCCTGCGCGCCCCTGAGCGTCACATTCACCCTCGGCGCCCGCGACGGCCGCCTCAAGGAATCGACCGTCATCGAGGACTCCGCCGCCTGGCGGCCCGACAAGGTCGCCCTCATCGACGTCCACGGCGTCCTCATCGAAACCCCGCCCGGCAGGGCCCTGGGCCTCATCGGCGGCGGCCCGAGCCCGGTGGACGAGTTCGTCGCCCGCCTCAAGCTGGCCGAGGACGACCCCAGGGTCCGCGCCGTCGTTCTCCGCATCAACTCCCCCGGCGGCAGCGTCACCGCCAGCGACACGATGTACCGCGAGCTCCGCCGCTTCCGCGAGACCACCGGCAAGCCCGTCGTCGCCAGCCTCGGCGAGGTCGCCGCCAGCGGCGCGTACTACCTCGCCCTCGGCGCCGACGAGATCGTCGCCCAGCCCACCAGCATCACCGCCTCCATCGGCGTCATCGTCCCCACCATCAACGTCTCCGAGGGCCTCGGCCGCATCGGCGTCGTCGCCCGCTCCGTCAAGAGCGGCGCCAACAAGGACCTCGCCAACCCCCTCGAGCCGATGCGCGACTCGCACTACGCCGTCCTGCAGTCGATGGTGGACGAGTTCTACGCCCGCTTCCGCGCCCTGGTCGTCGAGCGCCGCACGGACGGCGCCGCCACGCCCCTCGACCCCTCCCGCCTCGACGAGCTCACCGACGGCCGCGTCGTCACCGGGGCCGCGGCCGTCCGCGCCGGCCTCGCCGACCGCGAGGGCGGCCTCCGCGACGCCTTCGCCCGCGCCAAGGCCCTCGCCGGAATCACCGACGCGAACCTCATCATGTACCACGACCGCCTCGACATGCCCCCCCGCACCCCCTACGCCGTCCCTGCGGCGCACGCCGCCGCGGCCGACCCCGCACCCCCCAACGTCAGCCTCATCAGCATCGACCT
>JBIQJK010000126.1:0-5635 GCA_044507535.1 Planctomycetaceae bacterium
GAGAGGCAGGGGAATCGCGGGGCTGAGATCGGTATGCTGGGCGGGCATGGGGCTGACGATCTCGTACACGATTCGGCTGGCGCGGCGGGCGGAGGTGGAGGCGTTTCTCAAGTAGGCCCGCGCGGAGGCGAGGGCGCGGGGATGGAGGGTGTGCCGGGCTCGGGCGCGGGCGGGGGCAGGGGCAGGGGCAGGGGCAGGGGAGGGGAAGGGTGCGGTGTTTGAGGCCGTGCCGCACGAGGAGTGCGAGCCGGTGCGGCTGGACTTCGCGCGGTCGCTGGCGTGCGAGTGGTCCGTCAAGACGAGCGGGGCGCCGATGCGGACGCATATCGAGGTCGCCGGGTTCCTGCGCGCGCTGGAGCCGATGGCGAAGTCGATGGAGGTGGAGGATGAGTGCGAGTTCTGGGAGACGGGGGACCGGGCGCTGCTGAAGAAGCATCGGGACGAGTTTTCGCGGGCGATGAAGGCGTGGCGCGGGGAGAAGGTGGAGGGTCCGCCGATCACCTTCACGCTCGGGGCGGGGGTGGTGCGGACGGAGGGGGGCGAGGCCGCCGCGAAAGAGGGGCCGGCGGTGAGGGTGACGACGCGCGGGGGCGGCCGGCGCGGGTAGCAGGAGGGCTCAGGTCTGGGGGAGGACCTGGAGCTCGACGGCGGCGCCGTGGGTGATGGTGTTGAAGACGGGGGAGAACTGGGCGAGGCCGGCGAGGAGCTCGACGGGGGCGGTGGACTTGACGCGCATCGTCACGCGGATGGCCTTGAAGCCGCGGGGGACCTCCTCGGAGAGGCCGAGGAAGCCGCGGACGTCGATGTCGCCCTCGACCTCGGAGGAGATGGACTCGATGTCGATGCCGCGGGCGGCGGCGTGCATGGCCATGGTGGTGGTGACGCAGCCGGCGAGGGCGCTCAGGAGGTGCTCGGCGGGGTTGGGGGCCTGGTCCTTGCCGAGGAGGACCTGGGGCTCGTCGCAGTCGATGGTGAAGGGGCGGGCGCGGGTGTCGTCCTCCTTTCCGGCGCCGAAGAAGCCCTTGATGGTGGAGCGGTTCTGGGAGCCGCCGAGCCACTGGTTGGCGGCGCGGAACTGGAAGGCGCCCAGGTTGGGCTGGCGGGCGATGGTGGAGATGGTCTCCTTCAGGGCATCGACGTCCACGCCGTTGACGGTGTGCTGCATGCGCTGGGTCTGGACCATGGTGGGGCTCGCTCAGAGGTGAGTGCAGCCCCGGCGCGGCGCGGCCGGACCGTCCGGCCGTGGGGCCGGGGGTCTCGTCTCTCCGGCTCTCTCCAGCCGCGGCGGAGGGTCCGTCGCTGCGCGATGCTAGGGGAGGGGCGGCGGGAGCGGGTGTGGGGCGGATGAACGGGGCGGGAGGGGGAGCGCGTGGTGGGCTTGGCGGGGGGTGGTAGACTGGGGGCATGCCCACGTTCACGCTGACGGTTGCAGGGATCGTGCTGGTGGTGTGCATCGCGGCGGCCGCGGGGGCGGCGGCGCGGCGGATGGAGGGGCCGCCGCGAGGGGTGGAGGGAGCGGACCAGTTGCGGGCGCTGGTGCCGAACACGGCGGTGGTGGGCGTGCCGCGGGAGGAGCGGTGGTGGCGGGAGCGGCACGGGGCGCTGAACGCCCGGGCGAGGGAGGCGGCGCTCAATGGGGATGCGCGGGTCGTGTTCCTGGGGGACTCGATCACGCAGGGGTGGGGCGAGGCGGGGAAGCGGGTGTGGGAGCGGCGGTACGCGCCGCTGGGGGCGGTGAACCTGGGGATCAGCGGGGACAGGACGCAGCACGTGATCTGGCGGATCGGGCACGGGAACCTGGAGGGGATGGCGGAGCCGGCGCGGGGGCGGGCGCCGGAGCTGGTGGTGGTGCAGATCGGGACGAACAAGGTGCCGCGGGCGGAGGAAAACACGGGGGAGCAGATCGGGGCGGGGGTGGGGGAGGTGGTGAGGCGGGTGAGGGAGAAGCTGCCGCGGACGAGGGTGCTGGTGATGGGGATCCTGCCGCGGGGGGATGCGGGGGAGGAGGGGAAGATGATGCGGGAGAAGATCCGGAGGGCGAATGAGATCGCGGCGGGGGCGGCGGATGGGGAGTGGGTGCGGTTCCTCGATCTTGGGGGGAGGTTTGTGGGGGAGGATGGCGCGGTGCGGCGGGAGCTGATGCCGGATCTGCTGCATCTGTCGGAGGAGGGGTACGAGGTGTGGGCGGAGGGGATGGATGGGGTTTTGAGGGAGATTCTGGGGGAGGGGTAAGGCGAGGCGGCGAGCCGATCCGGGGTGACACAGGTCTGTTGCCGGTGGGATCACGGGAAAGCACCGAGGGGCGTATGATCGGGGGAGTGGACGCCCTGGGTCTGTTCCCCACCGCTTTGAAGGGGACGTCCGCACTGGAGCTTGAGGCGTGCGGACGCTTCGGATCAGCCATGTCCCGGGTGAGGGCTCGCGGTTCCGGTTGATCAGGATTGACGAGTTCAAGGAGGGACCCGTGGTCGAGGTCCCTTCGGCGCGCGGGTACCCGGTTGAGGGGAGCCCCAACTCGGAGTTGCTGAAGGAGTTGACCTGGTACCTGGAGGAGTTCCTCGAGTACCCGTTTGATCCGAACACGCAGCGGGCGGAGCACATGGAGGGGGCGCTGCGATCGTGGGGGCAGGAGACGTTCGCCGCACTCTTCGGGAGCGGTGACGGGCGGGATTTCTACAAGGAAGCGCTGCGGGAGGGTGCGGAGCGTGGTGGCGATGGCGCACTCGCTGTACGTGAGCGGGGCGAGGCGGTTCATCCCGGCGTTCTACGAGCGGCTCTTCGAGACGGGGGACTTCGCGGAGGCGACGCGGGCGGGGAGGCACGGGATGTTCCGGCGCCAGGGGCGGGTGTGCGCGCGAGGGGAGTTCCCGCTGCGGGACTGGATGGTGCCGGTGCTGGACCAGAAGGCGCCGCTCACGCTGGGGTTCGGGGGTCGGGCGGCCGCGGCGGAAGGGCGCGACCGCGGCGGGGCGGTGGCGCTGCCGGAGGAGGCGACGAGGGAGCGTCTGCCGTACGGGTTCATCGGGCGCGACGGCGCGATCCGGGAACTGGAGCGGGCGATGCGGCGGAAGCCGGGGGCGGTGGTGGTGCACGGGCTGGGGGGCGTGGGGAAGACAACGCTGGCGCGGGGGTTCCTGGAGTGGCTGGCGGACACGGGCGGGCTGGAGCACGCGCCGCTGTGGTTCTCGATGCAGGAGGTGCGGAGCGCGGAGTTCGTCGTCAACCGGATCGGGGAGACGATCTTCGGCCCACAGTTCGGGGCGCAACCGATGGAGGCGCGACTCGAGGCGCTGGTCCGGGCGATGCGGGAACTGCCGCTGGTGGTGGTGCTGGACAACTTCGAGTCGGTGCGGGGGAACCCGGGGGCGGGGGTGGACCCGAACCTGACGGAGGAGGACCAGGGGACGCTGCGGAAGCTGATTCAGGGGCTGCGGGGCGGGGCGTCGAAGGTGCTGATCACGAGCCGCGGGGAGGAAGAGTGGCTGGGCGTTGAGAACCGCTCGAGGGTGGACCTGCCGGGGCTGGAGGGGGAGGAGCGGTGGGAGTTGTGCGAGGCGATCCTGGAGGACCTCGGGATCCGGGTGAACCGCGATGACCCCGCGCTCAAGGGGCTCATGGACCAGCTCGGGGGGCACCCGCTGGCGATGCGCGTGGTGCTGCCGAAACTGGAGACGAAGAGCGCAGGGGCGGTGGCGGATGCGCTGCGGCGGAACTTCGATGCGCTGGCGCTGGGGGAGAGCGAGGAGGTGCGGCGGGTCTACGCGACGCTGCGGCTGGCGACGGAGGGAGTGCCGGAGGAACTGCGGCCGCTCCTGGTGCTGCTGGCGTGCCATGAGGGGGCGGTGGATGCGGATTACTTTGAGGCGATGGCAGCGAGGGTTGACGCTTCGTGGACATGTGATCGCATCAGTGTGCTCTTCGAGACTCTGGGAAGAGCGGGGCTGTTCCGGGAGCTGGGGCAGCGCATACATACGATTCACCCCGCTCTGACGGGGTTTCTGCGATCCGTGGTGCTCGGGAAGACGCCGGCAGAAGTCCGCGATCGGTGGACGCGGGGATTTGTCGACATCTGTGCCAGTCTCTCGGACGAGGCCGCCCCCCTACCGCTGCATGAGCAACGTGCATTCTTCGAGGCTTACGGATCGACTCTGTGGCACGCTCTAGCAGAGAGTCGGCGGCTAGGCATGGACGCTCAGATGGCCTCGCTCCTGCAAGGGCTTGCAATTTTCGCACTGAACACTCGGTCTTTTGCAGCCGCCGATGGGCTCTATCAACAACTTCATGAGTGGGCGAGTCGTACGAAGCAGCCGCAGGCCGAGGCTATGGCATCGCACCAGCTCGGCGTGGTCGCCCATGAGTGCCGGGACCTCAAGACTGCGGAACAATGGTTTCACAGAAGCCTGGAGATCAAGAAGCAACTTGGGGACGAGGACGGGACTGCAAGTACCTTCTACCACCTCGGCATGGTGGCCCACCAGCAGGGGGACTTCGAGACCGCGGAGCGGTTATACCGCATGAGCATGGAGATTAGCGAGCACCTGCCGAATAAGCGTTGGGCGGCGCTGGTTTATCACCAACTCGCGGCGATCGCTCAGCAACGGGGAGACCTTGACTCCGCTGAGAAATGGTGCAACCGCAGCCTGGAGATTGAGAAGCGGTTCGGAACCGCTCAAGGACTCGCGGGTGCATATCACCTACTCGGCGTGGTCGCCCAGCGACGTGGCGACCTCAAGGCTGCTGAGCGTTCATACCGCCTGAGCTTGGAGGTTAGCACGCGGCACAAGTACGAGCACGGGATCGCCATCACCTGCCACCAACTCGGCATGGTCGCCCAAGAGCGGAATGACTTCGAGGCTGCAGAGCGATGGTACCACATGAGCTTGGGAACCCATGAACGGCTCGGGAATAAATATTGGGGTGCGGTAACGTATGCACAATTGGGGCTGCTTGCCGCGGCTCGGAAACAGTATAGAGTGGCGATCGAATGGCTTGCGAAGGCCGGGGCGACGTTTGTCCGGCTAAATGACCTCCACAATTTGACGCACACCATCTCGAACGTAGCGGATATTGTGCACCAAGCACCGGCATTAGAGCGGGAGTCACTGCTGCGTATATGGACCACGGCAGAACTCCCACCTGTACCGCCGGAGTTGCTGGAAGGTGAGAGGGATGGGCCCACGAATGAAGGAAGCGGATCATGAGCGACCGCATTAACCGGCTTGGGGATAACGAGGCGATGTCCGTGCTGCGGGCGTATGCCGGGGCGCGGGTGACGGAGGGAATGCCACGGGCGGATGATGCGGAGGTTCGGCGGGCGCTGGCGGAGGCGTTCGGGGTGGAGGGTGACGGGGTGGGGGTGAGCGAGGGGGAGGTGGCGCGGCTTGCGCTGAAGCTGCCGGCATCGGAGAAGGGGACGCGGGAGGCGATCGAGGGGCTGATCGATGGGCCGCGGGTGCAGATGTTCGCCGACCCCGTGACGGGGATCGCGCTGTCGGTGGCGGTGATCGCGGTGCTGCAGACGTACGTGAAGTTCGAGCGGAAGGAAGATGGGACGTGGACGGTGAAGATCGAGAAGCAGCCAACGGATGCGGGGCTGCTGGTGGAACTGGTGCGGAAGGCGCTGGGGTTGTCCGGC
>JBIQJK010000126.1:5645-9821 GCA_044507535.1 Planctomycetaceae bacterium
AATAAGGGAGGTGAGAAGTCGTAAGAGGGAGGGGAGAGGGCGGAAAAGGGGAGTACGGGCTGGCCGAAGCGGCCCACCCGTGGCACCCGGAAGAGGAGGAGGGAGAGAGGGGGGAGACACGGGCAGGATGCCCGTGCCACGGGGGGCGGTTGGGCTGAGGGGGAGTTCAGGGGATTGAGCCGGGTCGGGCACTAGGCTTTGCCGCGGGGGAGGGGGGGCGGGCGAGCGGGCGGTGGCCGACGCTTGGGGTCGGCGGGCGCGGTGGCGCCGGGAGTGGGGATGGTTGCCAAGTCGCGGCAGGGGGAACGGGCGCAGCCTGGCGGCGGCGGGGCGGGGGGGGCGGGGAGCGCCGGGTTCTACGGCGGGCTGCTGCGGTTTTTGAAGACGACGCGCGTGCCGTTCCTGGTGGGGGGGACGTTCGCGGTCAACGCGTACACGGGGCAGAGCCGCGAGACGAAGGACCTGGACATCTTCTGCCGTCCGAGCGACTACCCGCGGCTGCTGAAGCTGTGCGCGGAGGCGGGGTACCAGACGGAGGTGGAGGATGAGCGGTGGATCGCGAAGGTGCACAAGGGTCGGCTGTACTGCGACGTGATCTTCGGGTCGGCGAACGCGGTGGCGCCGGTGACGGACGACTGGTTCGCGGAGGAGCACCGGACGAAGGTGCACGGGGTGACGGTGCGGATGCTGGCGCCGACGGAGCTGGTGTGGGGGAAGGCGTTCATCATGGACCGGTACAAGTACGACGGGAACGACATCGCGCACGTGATCCTGATCAAGCACCGGGAGATCGACTGGAAGCGGCTGGTGCACCACTTCGACCAGCACTGGGAGGTGCTGCTGGAGCACCTGATCCGGTTCCGGTTCATCTACCCGTCGGAGCGGGACGCGGTGCCGGCGTGGGTGCTGGACCTGCTGCTGGAGCGCTTCGCGGACCTGAGGCGGCTGCCGGAGGCGCACAAGCGGGTGTGCCGCGGGCGGCTGTTCTCGCGGGACGATTTCGAGATTGACGTGATGGAGTGGGGGTTCGCGGACGTGGTCGGGGATCACCAGGTGGACCGGCTGAGCAAGCGGATGGGGCGGAAATGAGCAAGGACCAGAAACCGGCCAAGGGCGAGTCGGGATCGAAGGGAGAAAGCGCGCCGAAGGGGGAGGCCGCGCCGAAACCCGGGGCGACGCCGTGGGCGGCGACGCCGCCGGGGAAGGGCGGGGGAGCGAAGCGGGATGCGAAGCTGCGCATCGCGGCGGTGGCGGACCTGCACGTGCACAAGGCGCACCGGGGGGAGTACCGCGAGATGTTTGCGGAGATCTCGGGGAAGGCGGACGTGCTGGCGATGTGCGGGGACCTGACGAACCTGGGGCTGCCGGAGGAGGCGGAGCACCTGGCGGCGGACCTGGAGGCGCTGAAGATCCCGGCGTTGGCGGTGCTGGGGAACCACGACCACCACTCGGGGAAGCCGGAGGAGGTGCGGCGGGTGCTGCGGCAGGCGAACGTGACGTTCCTGGACGAGGAGACGTTCGTGGTCGGGGACGTGGGGTTCGCGGGGGTGAAGGGGTTCGGGGGCGGGTTCGGGCGGTACATGCTGGGGCCGTTCGGGGAGGAGGCGACGAAGCACTTCGTGACCGAGGCGCTCGGCGAGGCGCTGGCGCTGGAGAATGCGCTGCACACGCTGATGCTGGACCGCAAGGTGGTGCTGATGCACTACAGCCCGATCCCGGAGACGATCGAGGGGGAGGCGCCGGAGGTGCAGCCGTTCCTGGGGTGCTCGCGGTTCTCGGAGATCCTGGACCGGTTCGAGCTGTCGGCGGTCTTCCACGGGCACGCGCACAACGGGGTGCCGAGGGGGAAGACGCCCAAGGGGAACAAGGTGTACAACTGCTCGATCGAGGTGCTCAAGCGGCTGGGGGGGGCGCATTACATGGTGGTGGAGGTTTAGGGGAAAGGGCCGAACGGCATAGGGCCAAAGGGCAAAGGGCCGAAGGGCCAATTGAAGAGGTGGAGGCGGGGGCGTGGGGGTTTGTCGGGGGATGAGGGGATGGGAGGGGCGGGGGTGGGGGTTGTGTGGCAGACTGGGGGGTGAGGGGGTGGGGGTGACGTGACGGGGAGTCGGGCGGGTCCGTACCCAACGGGGGAGGCGGCGGGGGAGAGGCGGCCCGCTGGGGCCGCGGGGTGAACGGAGCGAGCCGATGTCCCGAGTGATGGTTGCGGTGATGGTGACGCTGGCGTGGACCGGTGCGGCGGCGCTGGCGTGGGCGGGGGAGCGGGCCGGGGGGCCGGATCAGCGGGTGATCCGGGCGGATGCGACGTGGGTGTTCCACATCGACCTGGAGGCGGCGCGGGGGAGCCGGCTGGGGGCGCTGGTGGGGAGCGCGATGCTGGAGGAGGAGCTGCCGCCGGAGGACCTGGAGCAGTGGCGTCGGATGCGGCCGGTGCTGGAGAAGCTCAGCGCGGTGACGGTGTACGGGCGGAACGACCCGGACCGGGCGGTGGTGCTGCTGCGGACGACGGCGACGCCGGAGGAGTTCTTCGAGGTGATGCCGTGCGGGGAGCTGCGGGAGAGAATGGTCGAGGGGGAAGCTGAGGCGAAGGGGTACGCGCTGCGGACGTGGACGGTCGAGGGGGAGACGGTGTACGGGTATGCGCTCGAGGGGGAGGGCGAGGGGGCGGCGGGGTTGATCCTGCTGAGCAGCGACACGGAGAACCTGGTGTCGGCGATCGAGACGGCGAAGGGGGAGGGGCGGAGCCTGGCCGCGGCGGGGGAGGATGGGGGCGCGGGGCTGGCGGAGATGGCGAAGGGGAGGCCGGGGTCGATCCTGCTGGTGGCGGCGAGCGACCTGGAGATGCTGCCGCGGGAGGCGCGGGCGTCGTTCCTGCTGGAGAATGCGCGGGCGATGCGGGTGGAGATGGGGGAGCACGACGGGCGGGTGTATGGGACGGTTCGGCTGACGGCGGAGTCGGCGGAGCGGGCGCGGCAGGTGGCGGACCTGGGGCGGGGCGTGGTGGCGATGGGGCAGATGATGGCGGGGCAGGAGGCGCGGCTCGCCGGCCTGCGGGCGGCGCTGGGGGCGATGTCGATCGAGACGGAGGGGGAGTCGGCGACGCTGTCGTTCACGTACGACGCCGCGACGGTGCTGGAGGCGATGCTGGAGGCGCGGCGGACGGGGCGGGAGATCCGCGAGAAGAGGGAACCGGGCGGGCGATCGCCGGTAGGCGGGGAGACGGGGAAGGAGCCCGCGGGGCGTTGATCGAGCCACGAGGCCAACTCGCCGGGGGGGATGCGGGCGCCGCGCCGTCGCCGGGGGCGAGCGACGCGGAGCTGGTGGCGATGTCGCGCGCGGGGTCGCGGGCGGCGTTCGGGGCGCTGGTGGAGCGGCACCAGGGGCACGTGCTGGCGCTGCTGCGGCGGCGGGTGAGGCCGGCGGCGGATGCGGAGGACCTGGCGCAGGAGGCGTTCGTGCGGGCGTGGGAGAACCTGGAGCGGTTCGACGCTTCGCGGTGCTTCCGGACGTGGGTGCACACGATCGCGTCGCGGCTGGCGATCGATCACCTGAGGTCGCGGTCGGCGTCGGCGAGGCGGGAGGGGATCGTGGGCCGGGAGCGGGAGCGGCCGAATGGGGTGGAGGCGGGAGAAGGGGGCGAGGCGGGGCTGCCGGCGGTGTGGGAGATGGCGCGGGAGGTGCTGGAGGACACGCCGTTTACCGCGCTGTGGCTGCGGTACGTGGAGGGGCTGGAGACGAACCAGATCGCGCGGGTGCTTGGGAAGAACCGGGTGGCGGTGAGCATGATTTTGTGCCGGGCGAGGGCGAGGCTGGCGACGCGGCTGGGGGGGCTGGAGGGGAATGGAGCGAGCGGCGTGGATGCGGGAGTGAAGGGCCGGAAGCGGGTGGTTCGGCGGGGTGATGAAGACAATGCGGGCGGGGTGCGGGTGAAGGCGGCGGCGGTTGCGGCGCCGGGGGTGCGGCCATGATCCGGATGCTGGCGGCGTGGGTGGTGCTGCGGGCGATCGATCGGGGGCGGGGCGTGCCGCGGGTGGTGCGCGGGGTGCTGGGGTGGTCGGCGTCGCTGCGCGAGCTGGAGCGGCGGCTGCGGGAGGTGGATGCGGGGCTGCGAGGGAATACGGCGGGGCTGGTGGAGGAGCCGCCGGCGTGGCTGGCGGCGCGGACGGTGTCGCGGCT
>JBIQJK010000127.1:0-9705 GCA_044507535.1 Planctomycetaceae bacterium
CCCCACTCCCGCCGATCTCGGCGACGACGATGCGCCAGTGCGGCCCCTGGCGGTGGACCGCGGCCACGCGCCCCTGGGGGCGGCGGAGACTCCGGCGGGACTCGGCGGGGTTCGGGCTCATCGGATCAGCAGGTCCTTGATCACCACGGGAAGGGAGGAACGATCGATCGTCGCGGAGATTTCGACCTCCAGACCGGTGGCGGCGTCGCGCCCGCGGGAGACGACGGTGTAGACGTTCGAGCGGGTGTCGATCATCGCGACCAGCCCCGCCAATGTGTTTCGGTCCATCGCGGGCACGGACAGCAGATCGATGATATTTGCGAAGCCGCCGGTGCGGGCCTCGCGCTCGAAGATGATGGAGTCGGCGAGGCCGGGGTCGATGCCGGGGAGGTACTGGAGGACCTCGGCGGGGCAGGTGTTGATGTTGAGCTTGCCGGGGAAGGGGCCGGCGGCGGCCTCGTCGAGGGTGGTCTCGGCGAAGAGGAGGGCGAGCTGCTCGTCGGTGAGGGGGTCGATGCGGACCTGGGGTGCGCCTCCGCCGCCGCGGCCGCCGCCGAGGCCGGAGGTGGGCTGGAAGACGCCGGTCTGCCTCGCGAGGGTGTTCAGGTCGGTTCGGAGGAACTCGGCGAGGGTGGCGGTGGAGGTCTGGGCGTAGGCGGAGATGACCTCGGCCTGGTTGCTGGTGACGCCGAGGCGCTGGGCGATGTCGGCGGGGGCGGCGGTGACGAGGTCGAGGCGGGCCTGGCCGGAGGCGCCGAGGAGGACGCCCTCGCTCGACGACGCGGTGAGGATGGCGGACCAGCCGGCGTCGAGCTTGCCGTCGGCGTTGTCGGGGGGCCAGGAGAGGTCGCCGTCGTTCTCGTTGGGGTCGAGGATGCCGTTGAGGTTCCAGTCCTCGCCGCGGACGTACTCGGGGCGGACGCCGGCGATGAGCTCGAGCTCCTGGAGGGAGCGGATGGGGGCGTTGCGGGGCTCGTAGGGGCTGCGGAGCGTGGCGTAGTAGCCGGCCTCGGCGCCGAGGGTGCGGGTGTCGTCGTCCTCGTCGATCCAGTCGAGGATGGCGTCGGCGACGTCCTCGGTCATGTAGGGGAGGAGCATGAGGCTCTCGGCCGTCATGAGGTTGACGTTGATCCTGGCGTGCTCGTCGATGGGGCCGGGGGCGGCGGGGTCGGCGGGGGTCCAGCGGGAGACGGCGTAGGAGGCGCCGGCGAGGGAGCCGGCCGCGGCGGCCTCGAGGTCGGACTCGGTGGAGAAGGCGTCGGCGAGGTTGGGCTGGAGGGTGCTGGCGGCGAGGGCGGCGATGGCGGCCTCGACGCCGGCGCGGGCGGCCCACTTGGCGCGGGTCTGGGCGACGGCCTGGCGGGCGTCGGCGGCGTCGCGCCAGGCGGTGGTCTGGAGGGCGACGAGGACGATCGACGCGATGGCGACGACCCACAGGACCACGAGCGTGGCGAAGGCGCGGCGGGATGTGGGGCGGGGCGGCGTCATGGCGCGGGGGCGGTCGTGGACCCGGTGGAGGGATCCGCGGCGGGGTCGTCCGCGGTTTCCAGGGGCAGGGGCGTGCGGTCGAGGGCGACGGTGCGGCGTGCGACGGCGGTGGTGCGGGCGCGGTCGTCGGTGGCGGCGACGGTGATGCGCAGGGCGTGGGGCATGCCGGAGTAGTCGGAGTCCCAGGTATCGAACCACTCGAGGCCATTGGAGGCCTGGATGGTGAGGGAGAGGATGCCCGCGGCGACGGGGGCGGCGACGCCGCCGCCGTCGGGGTAGTCGTCGGGGACGGGGTCGGCGCGGCGCCAGAGGATGTGGCCGGGGGGCTGCGCTGCGCCGGGGGTGCGGGGCGGGGGCTGGAGGCGGTAGTGGACCTCGTACTCGCCCCCCTCGGGGGGCTCCGCGCCGCCGGGGACGGAGGCGGGGCGGACGCGGCGCATGGAGCGGGAGAAGAGCAGGAGGGAGTCGGCGCGGCGGTCGGCGGAGCCGGAGGGGATGACGGCGACGCGGGTGTACTCGATGACCGGGTCGCGGACGGCGGTCTCGGCGTCGCGGGCGATGCGGTCGGCGGCGGTGATGGCGCGGGAGAAGGCGTCGCTGCGGGCGGATGCGGCGTCGCGGGCGCGGAGGGACTGGGAGAGGGAGACGGTGGTCGCGGCGACGATGAAGGAGAGGATGACGGAGGCGACGATGAGCTCGACGAGGGTGAAGGCGCGGGGGTGGAGGGTAGGGGGAGGTGTCATGTGGGGATCACCTCCGTTTTGTGTGAAGCTGGGAGAGGGGGTGAATGGAGATTGAATGGAGGATGAGAGGAAGAGAGAGGCCCGCCCCCGACCCCGTCCCTCAGGGAGGAGGATTGAAAAGGAGGGAGGAGATGGAGAGGGGGAGTCGGGAGGCCATGGAGATTGGGGAGGGAGGCCATGGAGCCCTCACCCGGCCTCTCCCAAAGGGAGAGGGGGGCGGAGGAGAAGGGAAAGAGAATCGGGAGAGGATGGAGCACGGCCGGCCCGGGGCGGCCAGCCGTGGCACCCGGGTTGGCGCGTGGGGACCGTTGAGGCGGGGAGGGGAGAGAGACACGGGCTGAAAGCCCGTGCCACGGAGAGAGGGAGGAGCGCATGGGCTGGAAGCCCGTGCCACGGAGGGAGAGGTCGCGGGTGGCGGGCTGAGCGGGGGTGCGGTCGGGGTCGGGGGCGTCGCCGGTGCGGGGGGCGATGAGGGTTTCAATGGAGAGGGATTCGGGGCGGGAGGAGGTGGTCCAGGTGATCGTCGCGCGGACGAGGTAGGGCTCGGCGGGGGAGCCGGAGACGAAGTCGAGCTGGTAGCGGAAGCGGTCCAGCGGCGGGTCGCAGGGGCCGGAGGTGGGGAAGCGGCGGGCGTAGTCGTCCGGGCCGCGGGCGAGGACGAGGTTGAGCTGCTCGTCGGCGAGCATGGCGGCGAGGCGCAGATCGCGGCCGCGGGCCTGGGCGCTGATGGACTGTCCGGAGAGGCCGATGATGACGGCGAGGGAGACGCCGAGGAGGACCGCGGCGACGATGGCGTCAACCAGGGCGAAGGCGCGGCGCTGGGCCGGGGCGGCGCGGGCTACCACGGCTGTTCTCCACGCCCGGCGGCGTCGAGGTCGATCGCGGCGGGGAGGGAGGCGGAAGGGTGCGACGAGCCGGGGCTCATGATGGCCGCGGCGGTGGCGCCGGCGGGGAGGTCGATGGTCCAGGCGCGGTCCGCAGCCGCGGCGCGGCTCGCAAGGACGAGGCGGATGGGCGGGCGGGGCTCGATGATGGGCAACTCGATGCGCCAGCTCCGCTTGCCGAGGGCGAGCGTGTCGGTGGAGGCTTCGCGGAGTTCGGTGCGGGCGAGCGTGACGGGGGCGATGAGGGGGTCCTCGCGCCAGACGGTCTCCATCGCGCCCGAGGGGAGGGCGCGGGGGCGGCGGACCTCGACCCGGAGCGTCGAGGCTGCGGCGTCGTAGACCAGCGCGAGGGGCTCGGCGACCGTCGCCTCGCGGAGGGCGACGGTGGAGAGCAGGGCGCGGACGGCATCGGCCTCGAGGGCGGCGCGGCGGTCGTCGCCGGCGATCAGTCGCGGGGCGGCGACGGAGGCGATCAGGCCCAGGAGGAAGACGACGAGGATCAGCTCGACGAGCGTGAAGCCGCCCGTTCCCGTCTTTGCCGCGAGGGGCGCGCGAGTTGTGCCCGCCGCGTCGGTCATGGCGCGAAGATGTCCGCGTTCTCGCCCTCGCCGCCGGGCTGGCCGTCGGCGCCGTAGCTGATGATGTCGAAGTCGACGTTCTTGTTGCCGGGGATGCGGAGGATGAACTGGTTGCCCCAGGGGTCCAGCAGCGTCTCCTTGTTGTCCACGTAGGGGCCGTGCCAGGAGGCGGCGTCGATCTCGGAGGGGCGCTCGTAGAGGGCCATGACGGTGATGCCGGGGGGCGGGGTGCCGATGTCGGCGATCATGAGCTTCATCGCGCTGGCGACGCTGGCGGCCTTGCCGACGGCGGTGCCGTGCTTGCCGCGGCCGACGTACTGGAGCACGCGCGGCCCGACGACCGCGGCGAGCAGGCCGAGGATGACGATGACGACGATCGCCTCGACGAGGGTGAAGCCGCGGCGGGCTCGCGTGCGGCGGAAGGGGGAGCGGAGGGGGCGTCCGGACAGTCTCATCTGATGAACTCCTGCATCTGAAGGAGCGGCAATATCACCGCGGCGACGACGAGCCCGACCACGCCGGCGAGGAGGATGACCAGCATCGGCGGCAGGACCGTCGTGAACAGTTTGAGGCTCGACTCGGTGCGGCTCTCCATCGCCTCGGCGGCCTGGGAGAGCAGCTCGGGGAGGCGGCCGGAGCGCTCGCCGACGCTGACGATCTGCACCAGCAGGGGCGGGAAGACGTTGCCGCCGCCGGCCTGCTCGAGGGGCTCGGAGATGGTGCGGCCCGCGGCGACCTGCTCGCAGACGGTGTCGATCATCGACTCCATCGCGCGGTTGCCGAGGGTGGCCTTGGTGGTGCGCAGCGAGGTGAGCGCGGGGAGGCCGGCGGAGATCAGCGTCCCGAGGGTGCGGGTGAAGCGGGCGACGGCGACGTCGCGGACGAGGCGGCCGACGACGGGGATGCGGATGAGCGCATCGTCCACGGCGAGGCGAGTGGCGGGGCGGCGGTAGAGGCGGGGCCAGGCGATGGCCGCGAGGATGATGGAGCCGAGCATGAGCCACCACCAGTCGCCGACGAAGGTCGCGGCGGCGGAGACGATGCGCGTGGGGAGGGGCAGGTCGCTGAAGCTCATCTGGCCGCGGAGCGGCTCGAGGACCCGCGGGACGATCACCGCGACGACGAAGGCGACGGCCAGGGCGACCAGGCCGGTGAGCATCATCGGGTAGATCGTGGCGCCGAGGATGGCGCGGCGGAGCTTGAGGTCGCGGTCGAGGAGCACGGCGGCCTGGGCGAGGACCTCGGCGAGGCGGCCGGAGGCCTCGCCGGCGCGGATGAGGCTGACGGTCAGCTCGGTGAAGGGGCGGCCCCACGCGGCGGCGGCGTCGGAGAGGGGCTTGCCGTGCTCGAGCTCGTGGATGAGGAACTCGAGCATGTCCTTCTGGCGCTGGGTGCGGCCGCTCTTGGCGAGGGTGCGCATCGCCTGCACGAGCGTCAGGCCCGCGCCGACGGCGGTGGCGAGCTCGGCCATGAAGGCTGCCATCTCGGCGCGGGAGAGGGCGGCGCGAAGGGCGAAGCGTGGGGAGGCGGCGACGCGGGCGGGGGCGTCGGCGTGCGGGGCGGAGGCGGCGGAAGCGGGAGCGCCGGCGACGAGCTCGACCTTGGCCGGGATGATGCCGCGCTGGCGGAGGAGGCGGACGGCGTCGGCGCGGTCCACGGCCTCGACGAGGGCGGGGGCGGCGGCGGCGCTCGTGCTGCTGGTGGAGAGGGGTTGGTAGCGGAAGGTCGGCATCGTCTCGGGGTCTTGGGGGGCGGGGAGGCGGCGGGATCAGCGCCGCGCGGGGAGGATCAGGCGCTCGCCCCGGGGGTGTGCGGGGGGCGCGGCGGGGAGATCATCTCCTCGGTGTCCTGGGTGGCGCGGAGGACCTCGTCGACGCTGGTGAGGCCCTCGGCGGCCTTGATGACGCCGTCGCGGCGCATGGTGACGTGGGAGGGGTGGGCGGTGCGGAGGAGCTCGTGGGCGGCGGTGCGGCCGGCGGTGATCGCCTCGCGCATGGGCGTGGTGACCAGGAGCATCTCGTAGAAGCCGATGCGGCCGCGGTAGCCGGCGTTCTCGCAGGCGTCGCAGCCGGCCGGCAGGTACGACTGCGCTCCCCCTTCCCCCTGCGGGAGCAGCGCCATCTCCGCGGGGCCGAGGCGGTGGCGGAGGGCCTCGGGGAGGGGCGCAAGCCTGCGGCAGGCGGGGCAGAGCTTGCGGCCCAGGCGCTGGGCGAGGACGCCCTCGAGAACGGAGGCGACGAGGAAGGGCTCGACCTCCATATCCAGCAACCGGCCGATGGCGCTGGCGGCGTCGTTGGTGTGCAGGGTGGAGAAGATGAGGTGGCCGGTGAGCGCGGCGCGGACGGCGATGTCGGCGGTCTCGCCGTCGCGGATCTCGCCGACCATGACGACGTCGGGGTCCTGGCGGAGGATGGCCCGCAGGCCGGAGGCGAAGGAGAGGCCTCGGTCGGGGTTGACGGGGATCTGGTTGACGCCGGCGAGCTCGTACTCGACGGGGTCTTCGATGGTGATGATCTTGAGGGAGGGGTCGTAGAGCTTGGTGAGGCAGGCGTAGAGGGTAGTGGTCTTGCCGGAGCCGGTGGGACCGGTGACCAGGACCATGCCGTGGGGGAGGTCGATGAGGCGGTCCATGGCGGCGCGGTCGGGCTCTCGCATGCCGAGCTTGGCGAGGTCGAGGGTGACGGACTCCTTGTCGAGGATGCGCATCACCACGCTCTCGCCGTAGATCGTCGGGACGGTGGAGACGCGGATGTCCACCTTGCGGCCCTCGAAGCGGAGGGTGATGTGGCCGTCCTGGGGGATGTAGCGCTCGGCGATGTTCATGCCCGCCATGATCTTGATGCGGCTGGTGATGGCGGGCTGGAGGTTCTTCGGGGGGCTGTTGCGCTCGCGGAGGAGGCCGTCGATGCGGTACTTGACGGTGAGGCGCTTCTCGAAGGGTTCGATGTGGATGTCGCTGGCCCGCTCGCGCACCGCTTCGAGGATGATGAGGTTGACGAGGTTGATGAGCGTGGGCTGCTCGGCCATGCGGCGGACGTCGTCGGCGTCCACGGCCTGGAGGTTGGCGAGGTCGTCGTTCCCGTCGGCTCCCCCGCCGCCCCCGCCGAGGCGGGCGGCCATCTGGGCGGCGGTGGCGCCGAACGCGCTGCGGAGGAGCTGCTGGAAGAGGTCGGTGGTGATGGCCACGGTGGCGACGGGGCGGCCGGCGAGGATGGAGACCTCGTCGGCCGCGGCGAAGTCGGCGGGGTCCACCATCGCGACCAGGACCCTCGCGCCCTCGGGGCGGATCGGGATGGCGCGGAGGCGCACCGCGTCTTCGGCGGTGAGGATGGCGCCGACGGAGCCGTCCAGGGGCGGGAGGTCGGCGAGCTTGGCGATGGGCGCGGGGGCGGCTGGCGGGGCGCTGCCCGGCTTGGGCGCGGCGTGCCCGCGGCCGGCGCCGTTGCGTGCGGCGGCGTCGCCGGTTGCCGGCGGTGAAGCGAGGTTCGGGGTCGTGCGGGCGGGAGTGTCCACGTTGTTTCCTACAGGCCCCCGACGCGCCAGTCCGAGTACACCACCTGGCCGGCGGAGGTGTCCGGCAGCGACCACCGCTGCTCCGGGGTGAGCAGGGCGTCGATCTTGGCCCTCGCAGCGCGGTCGAGCTCGTAGCGCTCCAGACGCAGGGCGGTGAGGGGGTGGTCCTTGCCGGGGCCGAAGGCGCGGAAGTAGTTGACCTCGCCCTCGGGGACCTGGCCGAGCGCCTCGGCGAGGGAGTACGGGAGCGTGTGATACGCGTGCTCCCACTCCGCCGCGGCCATGCGATCCAGGAGCCGGCGGCGGGCCGCGTCGTACTCGGCGATGACCGCACGGACCCTCTCGGCCTGCTCGGAGCTGAGGGCCAACTCGCCGGCGGCGCGGATGTATCGCTCGCCGCGGGTTGGATCGCGGAGACTGGGGTTGCTCGCGCCGAAGACGCGGTCGCGGAAGGCCGCGGCGGCGTCCGGGGGAAGCTCCGCGGCGATGAGACGGGTGTAGCGGGCGTTCACCTCGCGGACGGCCGCGCGGAGGCGGCGGGCGCGGTCGAAGAGGGCCATCGCGGCCTGCGGGTCCTCCTTGATCAGGGCGCCGAAGGCGTTGGACTCCCTTTCGATGAGCGTGTCCCTCGCGACCAGGGCGCGGTCCAGGTCGCCGCTGTAGCGTTCCAGGATCTCGGCGAGCGCGGGGGATGGGCCGCCGGTGGAGGAGACCTCGCCGAGGATGCGGATCAGGTCGACGCTCTCGCCGGTCAGACGGCCGGCGCCGACCCGCTTGAGCCGGCGCAGCTCGCGCTCCAGGATGGGCCAGCGGGACTCCTGCTCGCGGGTCAGCAGCACGCGGAGGTCGACGAGGAAGCTCGCCTCGAGCTGCTTGGCTCGCTCACCCCATGCTTCGATCCGCTTCGTCGCCGGCTCGAGGACCCGCTGGTCCTGCAGCAGCTCGGAGCGCTCGACGTACTCGGCGCAGAACTCGCGGACCTCGCGCCCCTCCTGGGCCATGGTCGCGGCGAGGGCGTCGTAGAGGTCGTGCATCGCGCGACGCTCGTCGTCGCTGAGGACCAGCACGCGGGCGAAGACCGCCAGGTCGGCGCGGGAGAGCTCCGGCGCGAACGCCGTCTGCTTGTCGAAGATGTAGAGGGACATCATCGACCGCTGCGCCTCGGCCTGGCGGGCGCCGACAGACAGGAGCGTCGCCGCCGCGAGGCACACGGCCGCGAGCTGAGTTAGGCTCGAACGGGCCGCCGCCATCAGCGGGGCTCCGGCGGGGGTGGGGTCGTCGGGGCGGGGGGCTCGCCGCGGCGTTCGCGCCGGCGCGGCCGCTCGCCGCGCTCGCCCTCGTCGCCGTCGCCGTCGCCCGCGCGGCGGCGGGGGCCCATGCGCTCGAACCGGGGGCCGTCGTCGTCGTCCCACCCCTCATTGCGGCCCGGGAGCTTCTCGCGCTGGGCCTCGGTGAGCAGGTCGCGGACGCGCTGGACCGTCGCGGCGTCGAGGTCGCGCCGGGCGGCGCGGATCTCCTCGCCGCGCCCCCCGCGGCCGCGGGCGAACATCTGCATCATGTCGGCGGTGTTCTCCCGCTCCTCGATCGCGGCCTCCATCTGGGCGTTGAGCGAGGCGAGCTCGCGGGCGTGGCTGTCGCGGATGGCCGCGAGGCTGGCGCGCTGGGCGTCGTCGAGGTCCTCGATCTTCTCCGCCGCGCTGAGGACGCGGGAGGCGTACATCTCGCGGTAGACCATCGGGTACATCTCGCGCTTGACGGTGGCGGTGAAGGCGCCGCGCTTCCCCTCCGGCAGGAGGTTCTCGAGCTGGCGGGCGTAGCGCTGGTTGACCTCCTTGACGCGGCGCGAGGCGTCGCGCCCCTTGGTGAACAGCTCCTGGGCGCGGGTCATGTCGCCGGCGCGGAAGTCCTCCATCAGCTCGCGCGAGCGATCCATCCCCTCCTCGAAGAGCGCGTTGCGCTTGACGAGCTCGCGGTCCAGGTCGATCTCGTACTGCTCAAGCACCTGGGCGATCGCCCCGCGGTCGGCGGGGGCCAGGTCCAGCCGGTCCACGATCTTGATCAGGTCCACCCGCTCGCCGCCCATCAGGCCCCGGGAGAGCGTGCGCTCGCGCCGGTGCGTCCGCTCGACGACGGGCCAGCGCTGCGCCTGCTCGTCGGTCAGCAGCATCTGCAGGTCGTCCATGAACATCGCCTCGGTCCGGGTGCGGACCTTGCGGAACTCCTCCATCGCCTCGCCCATCCCCTGCCAGACGGAGGGGTCGCCGGTCTCGCGGAACTCGTCGCGGATCTCCTCCATCCTCTCCCTGGCGGCCCTGGCGGCGGGCTGGAACTCGGCCATCGAGGCCTCCAGCAGGGCCTTGGCGGCCTCGCGCTGGTCCGGCGTGAGCGAAAGGATCGCGGCGTAACGCTCCACCTCGGCGGAGTTCACCGGGGGCTCGAAGAGGTCGCGCCCGCCCATCGGCCCCATCGGCATCATGACCCGCCCCCCACCGCCCCCAC
>JBIQJK010000270.1:0-1580 GCA_044507535.1 Planctomycetaceae bacterium
CCGTCGTCACCGGCGGCCCCACCTCCGCCAACCCGCACCTGCCCCGCGCCTGGAAAGACCGCGTCCACCGCCTCTACGCCGGCACCCGCCTCGGCCGCCAGGAACTCGACGGCGAGACCCTCCCCGCCGCCGGCGCCCTGTGGACCCCCGAACTGATCGAGAAATGCCGAGCACGCCCCCTCTCCCCTTCAGGGGAGAGGGCCGGGGAGAGGGGGAGTCGCGCAACCTCGCACACGGCCCCCTCTCCCAGCCTCTCCCCTTCAGGGGAGAGGGGCGGGGAGACGGGAACACGCGCAACGTCGCATTCAACCCCCTCTCCCAGCCTCTCCCCTCAAGGGGAGAGGGGCCAGCCCGCCCCCGCCAACGAATCGCAAGACCCCTCCTCCCCCGTTCACGGGGGAGGTCCCGCCGAAGGCGGGGGAGGGGGCCCGTCTCCCCCCTTCACCCGCACCCTCATCGCCGTCGATCCCCCCACCGGCGACGGCACCTGCGGCATCGTCGCCTGCGCCCGCGAGGGCCACGGCGCCGCCGCGATCGCCCACGTCCTCGCCGACCACTCGGTCACCGCCCGCTCCCCCGAAGGCTGGTCCCGCGCCGTCGCCGCCGCGGCGCAAGCCCACGCCACCCGCGACATCATCGCCGAGCGCAACCAGGGCGGCGAAATGGTCAAGTCCATCCTCCTCGCCGCCGACCCCAGGCTGCGCATCAAGCTGGTTCACGCCCGCCACGGCAAGTCCACCCGCGCCGAGCCCGTCGCCCACCTGTTCGAAGCCGGCCGCGCCCGCCTCCACGGCCGCATGCCCGAACTCGAAGCCCAGCTCCTCGGCATGATCGCCGGCGGCGGCTACGAGGGCCCGGGCCAAAGCCCCGACCGCGCGGACGCGATGGTCTGGGGGGTGAGCGAGCTGATGAAGGACCGCGGGGAGCCGCGGGTGCGGGTCATTTGAGTCGGCCGAGACGCAACCAATCCTCGCCGAGCTGTCTTGGGGAGGCGGACCATCCGGCACAGCTGGATGGGGCACCCGCCGCCAACGCAACCCGATCCTCTCCATCGCACAGCGATGGGGAGGGGGACCACCCGCAGGGTGGTGGAGGGGTACACACTCTCGCCTCGATCCAATCCGGATGCGCTTCCATTGGCCGAATCCCCTCAGCCATGTGATGACGCCACCTTGCGATGGCCGCGCAGGGTGCCGACATGAACGCTCGCACATTCACGAAAATGAGGGCATTCTCTGCCAGACGGCGGGGGCAACGGGACGAATATCCAATGGCTGAACGAACCGAGCTTCGGATCCACCTCGACTACGACGACGAGGCCAAGGTGTGGTACGTTGCGAAGTCCGACATTCCCGGTCTCAGCCTCGAAGCCGCCACGCCATCCGAACTCCTCAGCCGGATCGTCGAAGCCGCGCCCGAGCTGATCGAACTCAACACCGGCATGATCGCAAGCGTCGTGGAAGCCGGTCCCGTAGGGCAAAGCAACGGCCGTCCGCGTCACCCCGCGCGCCGACCGTGGTCCCTCCGCCCGGTGTTCGACGCCCCGCTCGAACTCGCCCGCGCCTGAACCGGGCCGCCAC
>JBIQJK010000271.1:0-1579 GCA_044507535.1 Planctomycetaceae bacterium
GGTTTGCGCCCCGGCAGTGATCGCGCTCCTCGCCACCTCCGCCACCGCCGCGGCGTACCCGACCTCCCGCACCCGCTCGATGCTCAGCCCCACCTCCACATCCGGCACCACCCCCACCCCCTGGATCCCCTCCCCATCCTCATCCACAAACCGCAGCCACCCGTACCGCAGCTCCGACCCGTCCGGCCCGCGCACGATCTCCACCAGCGCCTCCGCCCCCGTGGACCGCTCTCCCACCACCTTCGCCCGCCCCTCGCGCTGCAGCAGCGATGCCAGGTGCTCCGCCGCGCTCCCCGTCTCCTCGTTGATCAGCACCACCAGCTCCCCCCGGTACACCGGCTCCCGCGGCTCGATCCGCGTCGCGTACCGGTACGGCACCACGCCCAGGAACCGCAGTTGCGGCGAGCTCAGCTCCGTCCGCCTCGTCACCAGCCGCCCCGCCATCGTCGCCAGGCTCCTGGGCCGCCCGCCCCCGTTGTACCGCAGGTCCAGGATGATCGCCCGCTTCTCCATCAGCCCGTTCACCGCCGCATCGAACGCCGCGGTCATCTTCTCCAGCGTGATCCCCCCCGCCGCATCCTCATAATCGAGCGTGGACACCCGCAGGTACCCCACCTCCCCGAGGTCCACCGTCGTCAGCCAGTCCCCCCACACCCGCCGCTCCGCCTTCACCCCCCCTCTCACCCCTGCCCCCCCACTTCCCACCATCGCCGCGGCACGCACCGTCGCCTCCTCCCCCGCCGATGACCCCGGGTTCTCCTCCGCGGCCCCAACCACGCCCCCCGCGATCGACAGCCACGTCATCGTCCCATCGTCCCACCGCACCGCCATCTCGCGCCGCAGCGTCTCGGTCTGCTCCAGCACCGTCCCCGCCATCAGCGCCGGGTGCACCACCTCCGGCGGCTCCGCCCACCCCCCCACCGCCCCCGCGGCGCTCCCCCCGAACTCCGCCGACGGCCGCATCAGCCGCACCGTCCGCGTCGTCCCGTCCGGCCACCGCGCCGCCACGTCCACCGCCGTCCCCTCCGGCCCGCGCAGCACCAGCGGCGTCATGTTCCGCTGCGGCCGCACCCCCCCGATCGAAACCACCTCCGGGTACCCACCCTCCGGCATCCCCCCCTCCCCGACCACCTCCGCGTCCGCCGGCCACCGCCGCACGTACAGCCGACGCCCGATCCACGCCAGCCCCACCTGCGGGCTGCTCGCCCGCTCCATCATCCCCGCCGCGGCCGCATCAACCGGCGGGCGCAGCATCACGTGCGGGTCGTTGAGCCCGCTGAGCATCGCCGCCAGCACCCCGTAGAACTCCGACGGCGACTCCGCCGCGACCGCCGCCGCACGCCACCGCTCCCGCTCCCGCCCCCAGTCCACCCCGCTGATCCCGAAGAACGGGTAGTGCCGGTCCAGCTCCCCCCAGTACCGGTCGAACGTCTCCGCCCGCACCTCCGCCGTCACCGGCAGGCCGCCAACGATCGGCAGGGTGCACGCGTAGTCCAGGGTGCTCGACGCACCATCCCACGTGGGCATCGGAGCCGAGCCGGCCGCCTGGGCGGCCGCGCCCTGGCCCTCCGGGCTGATC
>JBIQJK010000009.1:0-55661 GCA_044507535.1 Planctomycetaceae bacterium
GCTCGCTGCTGGCGCGCGCGCGCGCCGACAACCTGCGCCGCGAGGCCGGCAAGGATTGGGTCGCGCGCATGGCCGGCGCGCCGGGAGCGACGCCATGAGCTACCTGCCCTACGTCATCGGCGCCTACGCCGTGTTCGCCGTGGTCCTGCTGTGGGACTACCTGTCGCCGCGGCTGCAGCTGCGGCGCCAATTGCGCGCCGCACGCCAGCGCGTCGCGCGCAGCCAACGCGCCGCCTCTCCGGATCCGGCGGCGCCCCTGAGTCGAGACTGAGTCCGCCATGCACCCCACCCGCAAACGCCGCCTGCTGCTGATCCTCGCGCTGCTGGCCGCCGCCGCTGTCGCCACCGCGCTGGTCGCGCTGGCCCTGCAGCGCAATGTCGCCTACCTGTACACGCCGTCGGAGGTGCTCAGCGGCGAGGCCGGGGCGGACGTTGCCTCGGGCCAGGCCCGTTTCCGCCTCGGCGGGATGGTCGCCAAGGGTTCGTTCCAGCGGGCGACCGGCTCGATGGAGGCGCACTTCGCGGTGGATGACGGCGACGCGACCTTGCCGGTGGTCTACACCGGGATCCTTCCGGACCTGTTCCGCGAGAACCAGGCGGTGGTCGCCACCGGACGCATGCGCGACGGCACCTTCGTCGCCGAGCAGGTGCTGGCCAAGCACGACGAGACCTACATGCCCAAGGAAGTGGCGGACAAGATGGGCGAGGCGCACCGGAAGCACGACGTGCCTCCGGCGGCCGATACGGCGGGCGACCAGTAGTGTTGCCCGAACTCGGCCAGCTCGCACTGGTGCTGGCGCTGCTGGTCGCGGCGCTGCAGGCCTTGTTGCCGCTCGCCGGTGCACAGCGCGGACTGCCCGCGTGGATGGCGGTGGCGCGCCCGGCGGCCTACGCGCAGTTGCTGCTGGTGCTGGCCGCGTTCGCGATCCTGACCGCCGGTTTCGTCGGCCAGGACTTCTCGATCCGCTACGTGGCCGAGAACTCGAATTCGCTGCTGCCCTGGTTCTACCGCTACACCGCGGTGTGGGGCGCGCACGAGGGCTCGCTGCTGCTGTGGGCGCTGATCCTGGCGCTGTGGACCGGGGCGGTCGCGCGCTTCTCGCGGCGCCTGCCCCCGGAAGTCGTCGCCCGGGTGCTCGGGGTGATGGGCCTGGTCGCGGTCGGCTTCCTCGCCTTCCTGATCTTCACCAGCAACCCGTTCACCCGCCTGCTGCCGGCCGCGGGCGAAGGCCGCGATCTCAATCCCCTGCTGCAGGACCCGGGGATGATCGTGCACCCGCCGATGCTGTACCTGGGCTATGTCGGTTTCAGCGTGCCGTTCGCCTTCGCCATCGCGGCCATGCTCGGCGGCGGCAAGGTCGACGCGCGCTGGCTGCGCTGGACCCGGCCGTGGACCAACATCGCCTGGGCCTTCCTCACCTGCGGCATCGCCCTGGGCTCGTGGTGGGCGTACTACGAGCTGGGCTGGGGCGGCTGGTGGTTCTGGGACCCGGTCGAGAACGCCAGCTTCATGCCCTGGCTGGCCGGCACCGCGCTGCTGCATTCGCAGGCGGTGACCGAGAAGCGCGGCAGCTTCGCCGGGTGGACGCTGCTGCTTGCGATCGCCGCATTCTCGCTGTCGCTGCTCGGCACGTTCCTGGTGCGTTCGGGCGTGCTGACCAGTGTGCACGCATTCGCCGCCGACCCGGCGCGCGGACTGTTCATCCTGATTTTCCTCGGCATCGTGGTCGGCGGTTCGCTGCTGCTGTACGCGCTGCGTTCGCCCGCGGAGGACGGTGTCGACCCGCGCAGCCGCTTCGCGCCGATGTCGCGCGAGACCCTGCTGCTGGTCAACAACCTGCTGTTGTCCAGCGCCTGCGCCATGGTCCTGCTGGGCACGCTGTACCCGTTGCTCGCCGATGCGCTGGAGCTGGGCAAGATCTCGGTGGGGCCGCCCTACTTCGCGCTGCTGTTCACCATCCTGATGGCACCGCTGGTGCTGCTGGTGCCGTTCGGGCCGCTGAGCCGCTGGCAACGGGAGCAGGCCTCGCGGCCGCTGGCGATGCTGCTGCCGTGGCTGCTGCTGGCCGTGGTGCTCGGCGCCGCCGCCTTCTTCCTCGCTCCGCGCGGGCCGTGGAAGGCGGCCGCCGGCGTCGCCGGCGCGGCCTGGGTGATCGCCGGCACGCTGCGCTTCGCATGGCAGCGGCTGCGCACCCAGCGCGGGCGCCTGACCGCGGAAATGCTCGGCATGGTCCTCGCCCACCTGGGCATCGGCGTGTTCCTGGCCGGTGCGCTGCTGGTCGAGGGCCTGGGCCAGCAGCGCGAGCTCGCACTGGCACCTGGCCAGCAGGTCGAGCTCGGCGGCCATGCATTCCGCTTTGCCGGGGTCGAGCGCAAGCCGGGTCCGAACTACGTCGCCGACATCGGCACGATCGAAGTGGTGCGCGGCGACACGATGCTGCGGACGCTGCACCCGGAGAAGCGCAACTACGCCAGCGGCGGCCAGGTGATGACCGAGGCCGCGATCGATCCCGGTGCCACCCGCGACCTGTACGTCGCGCTGGGCGAGCCGCTGGGGGACGGCAGCTGGGCGGTGCGCGTGTACGTCAAGCCGTTCGTGCGCTGGATCTGGATCGGGGCGGCGCTGATGGCGCTGGGCGGGCTGGTGGCCGCCAGCGACCGCCGTTTCCGCGGCGAACGCCGCGCGGCCACGGGAGCCACGCCATGAAACCACTCGGTCGCTGGATGCCACTGGTCGCGTTCGCGGCACTGGCCGCGCTGCTCGCCGCGGGCGTGTGGCTCAGCCGCAATCCGGACCGCGAGGCGCTGCCCTCGCCGCTGATCGGCAAGCCGGCGCCCGCGTTCTCGCTGCCGGTGCTGCACGAGCCCGGGCGGCTGGTGACCCTGGACGAGCTCAAGGGCGCGCCGTTCCTGCTCAACGTCTGGGGCAGCTGGTGCCCGGCCTGCCGCGACGAGCATCCCGTGCTGACCCGTTTCGCCGAGACCAAGCGGGTGCGCGTGGTCGGTTACAACTGGAAGGACGAGCACGCCGACGCGATGCGCTGGCTCGAGCAGTTCGGCAATCCCTACTGGATGGTGCTGGTGGACTACGAGGGCCGCTACGCGATCGACTGGGGCATCTACGGCGCGCCCGAGACCTTCCTGGTGGACAAGGACGGGATCGTGCGCTGGAAGCACGTCGGCCCGCTGAACGACGCGCTGATCCAGCGCGAGCTGCTGCCTGCGCTCGACGCGCTCGGGGGTTCGTGATGCGCTGGCTGCTCGCGCTGTTCCTTGCCCTGGCGCCGTGCCTCGCCTTCGCCCAGGCGGCGCAGGATCCCGCGCCGCTGCAGTTCGACGACCGCGCCGAGGAGCGCCGCTTCCACCAGCTCACCAGCGAGCTGCGCTGCGTGATGTGCCAGAACCAGTCGCTGGCCGATTCCAATGCGCAGATCGCGCACGACCTGCGCCGCGAAGTGCTGGCGCTGATGCGCGAGGGCCGCAGCGACGAGCAGATCAAGCAGTTCCTGGTCGCCCGCTACGGCGAGTTCGTGCTGTACCGGCCGCGGGTCGAGAAGACCACCTGGCTGCTGTGGTTCGGCCCCGCGCTGCTGTTGCTGCTGGGCGCACTGGTGGTGTGGCGCGTGGTCCGGCGCCATGCCGGCAACGCGCCGGTCGCGGCCGACGACGAGCAGGAGTGGTGAGGCCATGGCGTTGACCGGCAACTCGTGGCCCTTCATCGGCATCGCGATCGTCGTGGTGGGCGCGGTGCTCGCCTGGGTGTTGCGCCCGTTGTGGCACGGCGGGGGTTCGCGGCCGGCGGTGATCGGCCTCGGGCTTGGCCTGGGCCTGGCCGCGCTGTCGCTGTATGCCCTGGTCGGCACGCCGCTGGCGCTCGACCCTGCGGTGCGCGCCGCGCCGGCATCGCTGGACGAGGCGATCGCGCAGCTGGAGGCGCAACTCGAACGCGAGCCGCAGGCGGTGGAAGGCTGGCGCCTGCTCGGCCGCGCCTACGCCTCGGCGCAGCAGCCCGACAAGGCCCGCGACGCCTACGCGAAGGCGGCGGGGGCGGTGGGGGGGATGAGGGGGGTGGTGCTGAGCGACTTTCGGTATCAGGAGGAGCTCGAGCCGGTCCGGCGGGCCGGGCTGGCGGAGGTGTTCATCCGGCCGCGGTCGATGCTGGAGGCGGTGGTGGAGGTGGTGCGGGGGTCGGGGGTCGAGCGGCTGGGGATCCAGGCGGAGCACGTGACGGTCGCGCTCAGGCGTGCCCTTGAGGAGAAGCTCGGGGCGGGGCGGGTCGTGGAGACGCAGGGGCTGCTGTCGGGCCTGCGGCTGATCAAGGATGCGCACGAGATCGCGCTGATCCGCAGGGCGGTGCGGATCCAGGAGCAGGCGCTGGAGGCGGTGCTGCCGACGATCGAGCCGGGGCAGACGGAGCTGGAGGTGGCGGGGCGGCTGGAGGCGGAGATGAAGGCCCGCGGCTCGGGGGAGCCGGGGTTCCCGACGATCATCGCCGCGGGGGCGCACGGCTCGCTGCCGCACTACCGGCCGGGGCGGGCGAAGATCGCGGCGGGGCGGCCGCTGCTGATCGACTGGGGGGCGGTGTACCGGGGCTACCACAGCGACATGACGCGGACGTTCGCGATCGGGCGGTGGAACCGGAAGATCAAGGAGGTCTACCGGGTCGTGCTCGAGGCGCAGGAGGCCGCGGCGGCGGCGCTGGCGCCGGGGAAGACGACGGCGGAGATCGACGCGGTCGCCCGCGACCACATCCGCGCCGCGGGGTACGGGGACTACTTCGGGCACGGTCTCGGGCACGGCTTCGGCCTGGAGGGGAAGGAGGAGCCGTACCTGACGAACATGCTGGCGCCGACGGTGCTGCGGCCTGGCCAGGTCGTGACCGTGGAGCCGGGGATCTATCTCCCGGGGGTGGGCGGGGTGCGCATCGAGGACGACTACGTCATCACCGATCGGGGGGCCAAGAATCTCTGCACGCTTCCCAAAGACATGGATTGGGCATCACGATGATCGATATCCGCAAGCTCAAAGAGCTCGTGCGTCTGATGGTTGAGAACGACCTCTCGGAGCTCGACCTGAAGGACGAGCAGGAGACGGTGGCCATCAAGCGCGGCTCCGCCGCGACCGTCATCAACCACCAGCCGGTGATCTACGGCGGCGCGGGGGGCTTCCCCGCGCCGGCGGCCGCGGCGCCCCGGCCGGTCGCCGCGCCGAGCCCGGGGGAGGAGGAGGGCGGCGGGGGCGAGGCGCCGTCGGCGCCCGCGGCGGCCCCGGTGGCGGACGGGCTGGTGGCGATCGAGTCGCCGATGGTGGGGACGTTCTACACCTCGCCGAACCCGGACTCGCCGCCGTTCGTGACGGTGGGGGCGAGCGTGGGGGCGGAGACGACGGTGTGCCTGATCGAGGCGATGAAGGTCTTCAACGAGATCAAGGCCGAGGTCTCGGGCACGATCGAGCGGGTGCTGGTGGAGAACGGCAAGCCCGTGGAGTACGGGCAGAAGCTGTTCCTGGTCCGGCCGAACTGATGCACGCACGAACACAAGACCGGCGCGGGCCCGGGACCGCGGGGCGGCGGACACGCCCCCGATGGCCCGGCGGCGCGACGGCTGGACGCCCCACTTCATGTTCTCACGGATCCTGATCGCGAATCGAGGCGAGATCGCCCTCCGCATCATCCGAGCGTGCCGCGAGCTGGGCATCGAGTCGGTGTGCGTGTACTCCACGGCGGACGCGGATGCGCCGTACCTGAGGCTGGCGGACGAGGCGATCTGCATCGGGCCCGGGCCGGCGAAGGAGAGCTACCTCAACATCGCGCGGATCATCTCCGCGGCGGAGGTGGCGAACGTGGACGCGATCCACCCCGGGTACGGGTTCCTCTCCGAGCGGGCGGACTTCGCGCAGGTCTGCCGCGACTGCAAGATCGAGTTCATCGGCCCCTCGCCGGAGGCGATGGCGCGGCTGGGGGACAAGGTGGCGTGCAAGAAGGCCGCGAAGGAGGCCCGCGTGCCGATCTTCCCGGGCTCGGACGGGGCGATCGACGACGAGAACGAGGCGGCGGAGGTGGCGGCGCGGATCGGCTACCCGGTGATCATCAAGGCCGCGGCGGGCGGGGGCGGTCGGGGGATGCGGGTGTGCCACAACGAGGCGACGCTGCGGGCGAGCATCAAGAACGCGGCCCAGGAGGCGCAGGCGGCCTTCGGCAACGGCGCGGTGTTCATCGAGAAGTTCCTGGAGAGCGCGCGGCACATCGAGGTGCAGGTCCTGGGGGACAAGCACGGCAACGCGATCCACCTCTACGAGCGCGACTGCTCCATCCAGCGGCGGCACCAGAAGCTCATCGAGGAGGCCCCCGCGCCGGGGCTGGAGAACCGCAAGCGGGAGCACATCTGCGCCGCGGCGGCGAGGCTCATCAAGGAGGCGAACTACGCCGGGGCCGCGACCGTCGAGTTCCTGATGGACGAGAAGCAGAACTTCTACATGCTCGAGGTGAACACCCGCGTGCAGGTCGAGCACCCGGTGACCGAGCAGATCACCGGCGTGGACATCGTCAAGGAGATGATCCGGATCGCCGCGGGGGAGCCGCTGCGGTACCGGCAGCGGGACATCGAGATCAACGGGCACGCCATCGAGTGCCGCATCAACGCCGAGGACCCCGACAAGGGCTTCCGCCCCAGCCCCGGCAGGCTCACGCGGTTCGACCCCCCCGGCGGGCCCGGCGTGCGGATCGACACGCACGCGGTCACCGGGTACACGGTGCCGCCGAACTACGACTCGATGATCGGCAAGCTGATCGTGCACGCCGACGACCGCAAGCAGTGCCTGGCGCGGACGGCGCGGGCGCTGCGCGAGTTCCGGATCGAGCCGATCAAGACGACCATCCCGCTGCAGCTGCGGCTGATGGAGAACTCCAGCTTCCAGGAGGGGGGCGTGGACATCCACTTCCTGGAGCGGCTGCTGAAGTAGGGCCGGGGCGTCGCCTGTTTTTATCGGATCTGCTCCCCCGCCCGGGATCAGCCCGGCTGTCCCTCGCCCGGGAATAGGCCCGCCCGGAGGGGCGTTCCACTGCTGCCGGGCCGATTCCGCACCATGTGGTACACTATCTCCCGATGAACGCCCTCCGCGTCTTCATCCTGACCGTCGCCCTCCTCGCCCCGGGGCTCATCCCGGCCCTCTGCGGCGAGTCCTGCGGCGGCCCGGCCTGCCCGAAAACGGTCGGACCGGCCGTCTGTTTCACGGACGAGCCCGCCTCCTGCTGCTCGGAGTCCGCCCCGGCGGCTCCAGCCCGGTCCCCCCTCGCTCCGCGCAGCCCCGCCTCGTGCTGCTGCGTCCAGGGTCCGATGGAGACGCCGCGGACGCCGCCCGCCCCCCAGCAGCAGGTTCCCGACGACGAGCCCGTCGCCGAGCTCCCTCGCGCCTGGACCCACCTCGCCGCGTTCGATGGCGCGGACGTCCGCGGCCGCTTCCGCTCGCCAAGCCCCGCGTGGCGGCCCGGGGGCGGGAACCCGATGCAGTCGGTCCTCTGCATCTGGCGGAATTGATCCTTCCGGTTCCCCGGCGCTTGTGCTGCGCTCCCGCTGCGCCCGGCCCAGTCCGGGCGGGGCGGGCCCACCGTCCACAACGTCTCTCGTTTTCCGGAATCACCATCAAACCTCCGCCGCCGGAAGGGCGAGCGGAGGAGGAAGGATCATCCCATGTCCACGTTCACGGTTTCCGCTCTGCTGACCGGCCTGGCCCTGTCCATCGCCGCCCTCACCGGCGGGGGCGTCGGGGCAACCCCCGCGGCGTCCGAGTCGGCGGCGGCGTGCTGCTGCGGCCAGGGCTGCGGGTGCGACGGCTGCGCCTGCGGCGCCTCGGCGTGCTGCGAGAACTGCGCCGATTGCTGCGGGGACGCCTGCGGCGACTGCTGCGGCGCGGGGTGCGCCGACTGCTGCGGCGCGGCCGCGGCGGCGGCGGCGTCCTGCTGCGCCGGCTGATCGGAGCGGATGCAGCCTGATCGGATGCGAGGGGCCGGGCCGCGAGGTCCGGCCCCTTCTCATTCTGCTCCCGGCGTGATCGGCGGCCCCTCGTCGTCCTCCAGCGCGGACCGCAGCTCGCGGGCGCCGTGAAGCACGCGCACGACCAAGATCCCGTCGCGCATCGGCCGGTAGAAGATCAGGTGGCTGGGAATCCCCGCACCGGCCACGATCGCAGCCGCGACAATGCCTTGCGACGCGACTCCCACGCGCGGCCGCACCCCGGATTCTCATGCAAAAACTCGAGCGTCGCCTCGACGGCCTCGGGGAACCGCAGGCCCGCATCGATGCTTCCGCTGGCGATGAACACCGCGTTCTCGACAATATCGATGGCCACCCGCGGCTTCCGACGGATCATCCCGTCTTCTTCCGCTGCTCGGTGATGCGGCTGCGGACGCGCGCCTTGAGCTGGTCCCAATCCGCCTCGGTCATCTCGACGGCCGGGCCGGATCTCAGCCCCTCCATCAGCAGTTCCTCAAGGTCCTCCCGGGCCACTCGCTTTCGCTCGTTCCGGAGCACCTCGCGTATGAACTCGCTCGCGGACCCGTAGCCTCCCTTCTCGACCTGCTGCTCGACCCAGGCGCGGAGGGACTCGGGGAGGGAGATGTTCAGGGTGGTGCGGTCGGCCATGCCACAACTGCAACATAGTGTGCCACAAAGTGGCACGGACGCGATGCGAGGCGGCCCCGGGGCCCATCCGGGCCGGGTGAGGGGGTCAGCCCCCGGGCATGTGCTTGTCGATCCAGTCGTCCTGGCGGAGGACGTCGGCGCGGCTGCGCCGGCCGCGGGCCTCGGCGCGCATCTGCGCGAGGCGGAAGAGGGCCAGGGCGCGCTTGCGGGCGCCGCCGGTGAGCTCCTCGGCGTGGGAGGTGCGGCGGAAGTAGGCGGCGCCGGCGGGGGTGTGGAGGCGGACGAGCTCGTCCTCGAGGCTGACGAAGATCTGCGCCGAGCCGGGGTCGCCCTGGCGGCCGGAGCGGCCGATGAACTGGCGGTCGATCCGCTTGGCGGTGTGCATCTCGGTGAGGATGACGTGCAGGCCGCCGGCCTCGATGGCCTGGGGGTCGGGCTTGATGTCGGTGCCGCGGCCGGCCATGTTGGTGGCGACGGTGATGGCGGCGCGGCCGCCCCTGCCGCCGACGCCGGCCATCTCGATCAGCTCGGCCTCCTCCTTGTCGTGGACGGCGTTGAGGACGCGGTGGGGGAGGCCGCACTCGGCGAGACGGCGGCTGATCAGCTCGGAGGCCTCGATGGAGCGGGTGCCGACGAGGATGGGGCGGCCGGCCTCGTGGATGGAGCGGATGGACTCGACGACGGCGTTCCAGCGGCCCTCGCTGGTTCGGAAGGCGCGGGTGGGCCACTGCTCGCGGATGAGGGGGCGGTTGGTGGGGATGACGGTGACGGGGCGGGAGTAGACCTGCTCCATCTCGACCGTCGCGTCGGCGGCGGTGCCGGTCATGCCGCAGAGGACGGGGTACATGCGGAAGAAGCGCTGGAAGCTGACGCGGGCGAGGGTCTCGCGGTCGGCGGTGACGTCGAGCCCCTCCTTGGCCTCGACGGACTGGTGGAGCCCGTGCTCCCAGGCGCGGTCGGGGAGGATGCGGCCGGTGTACTCGTCCACGATGACGACGCGGCCGTCCACCACGGCGTACTGGTGGTCGCGCTGGTAGCAGTGGCGGGCGACGAGGGCCTGGCGGATGAGCTCCTCGGCGCGGCGGGTGGCCCGCCAGATCGGGTCGTCGAGGCGGAAGCACATCTCGCCGACGCGGTGCTTGCCGCGGCGGGTCAGGTCGACCTTGCGGCGGAGGTGGTCGACTTTGTAGTCGGCGCCCTCGTCGAGCTTCCTCGCGATCTCCGCCGCCTGGCGGTAGACCGGGGCCATCTCGTCCTCCTGGCGAGCGCGGGCGATGATCAGGGGGACGACGGCCTCGTCGATGAGCACGGCGTCGGCCTCGTCCACCAGCGCGGCCCGCAGGCCGGGGATCAGCGGGCCGCCCATGGGGCCGCCGGTCAGCCGCCGGCCGGCCCACGCGCTGTTCATCCGGCCGAGGCGGAGCTGATCGCGGAGCCAGTCGGCGGTGATCTGCTTGGGCGTGCCGTAGACGATCGGCATGGCGTAGACGGGGGCCCGCTCCTCGGGGCTCATGGTGTGCACGACGGCGCCGACGTCGCAGCCGCAGCGGCGGTAGATCGGGCGGCGGGAGGTGGCGTCGCGGGTGGCGAGGTAGTCGTTGACGGTGAAGATGTGCAGGTGGCGGTGCCGCCAGGCCAGCAGCGGGGCGGCGAGGGAGCCGGTGAGCGTCTTGCCCTCGCCGGTGAGCATCTCGATGATGCGGCCGTGGTAGAGGGCCATGGCGCCCATGAGCTGGACGATGTAGGCCTCTTCTCCGGTTTCGCGCCGGGCGACCTCTCGCACCGCGGCCACGGCGCGGCGGAGCGCGGCCTCGTCCTGCCGGCCGCGGAGGAAGGTCTCGCGCAGGGTGCGGACCGCCTCGTCGAGGGCGGCCTCGGAGTGGTTGCGGAACTCGGGGGCCAGGGCGTCCACCGCCTCGGCCTCGCGCCGGAGGTAGCGGACCGAGACCTTGCGGTGGCGGAGCCGGACGGCCATGTGGTTCGCCACCAGGTCCAGCCCGCGGTACGTCTCGGGCCGGCGGCGCCGGCTGGCGACGGACTCGTAGAGGGCGTGGTAGCGGGTGACGATCTGGCTCATGGGGAAATAGCCAAATGGCAAAGGGCCAAAGGGCCAAAGGGCCAAAATTTAAAGCTGCGTGAACGGACGCACTCTCCTATGTGGCCCCATTTACAGGTTCACTCGTCCCTGCATTGTTCGGGCGAGCCGGTCGGCCCACTGGACGATCAGCGGCTTGTCGGGGAGCTCGAAGCGGACCTTGACGCGCTGGCCGACGGCGCCGTGCCAGGTGGAGGCCGGGTCGTCGAAGACGGGGTCGATGTGGACGGTGAAGGTGGGCCGCTTGGAGACCCGGCCGGTGCGGTCGTCGGGCTCGGTCTCGATCTGGCCGCCGCCGGCGAAGCTCAGGGCGGGGCTGGCGAGCTCCTTGCGACCGGCGGCGGGCTCGCGGACGTTGGTCCCCGAGATGACCTTCTCCACGGCGGAGTAGAGGCGCAGCTCGACGGTGTAGGGGCCGGCGTCGGGGTCGAAGAGCCAGGTGGCGTCCTGGCCGAGGGTGGCGGCGATGCGGACGGCGTCCTGGTCGATGACCTCGCAGACCGCGTCGCCGCGGCGGACGTAGGCGCCCAGGAGCCGGGCGGGGTCGGCGGTGACGACGACGCCGTCGTGCGGGGCGCGGACGACCAGCTCGGCGATCTTGCGGTCCACCTCGGCGAGGGTGGACTGGTAGACGGCGATGCGTTCGCGGGAGACCTGGGCGACGGCGGGCTTGCCCTCGCGCATGGCGGCCCGCTCCTGGACGCGGAGCTCGCCGATGGCCGCGAGGGTCTGGCGGCGCTGCTCGAGCATCTCGAGGCTGTCGAGGGTGACGATCGGGTCGCCGGCCCTGACGCGGTCGCCGGGGCGGGCGTGGACCTTCTCGACGAAGCCGTCGGTGGCGATGTAGATGCCGGAGCGGCGCTCGCTCTCGACGACGCCGGCGCCGCGCCGGCGGTCGGGCATGGGAACGACGCCGACGGCGATCACCGCCGCGCCGATGAGGGCGGCGCTGACGCCGACGGCGCGGAGGCGGTGCTCGGAGAGGGCGGGGTTGGCGGCGAGCCAGTGGATGAAGGTTCCGATGGGGATGATGAACCAGGCCGCGGCGGTCCAGACGGCCAGGACCAGGCCCAGGCCGAAGGCGACGCCCATGACGTAGAGGGTGATGGTGATGAAGAGGAAGACGCGGTAGGCCATGGCGGCCAGGCCGTAGGCGACGAGGGTGATCTGCTCGCCGCGGAGCGTGGAGGGGAGCAGGGCGCTGGGGCGCTCCAGGCGGTAGACGTACTTCTGGAGCAGGTGCTTCATCATCTGATTGGCCCGCTGCGCCAGGTTGGGCGTCTCCAGCAGGTCGGCCAGCATGTAGTACCCGTCGAAGCGCATGAGCGGGTTGGCGTTGAAGAGCACGGTGGCGATGCTGGCGGTGAACATCGCGTTGTAGGCGATCTGCTTGACGACGCCCTCGCCGGAGCCGACCCAGACGATGGCGGCGACGGCCGCGACGGCCAGCTCGAAGATCATCCCCCCGGCGCCGACGGCGATGCGCTTCCACTTGTCGGCGAAGCCCCAGGCGGCGGAGGCGTCCACGTAGGGGCTGGGGAAGAGCACGAGCATCATGAGGCCGAACTCGGGGACCTGCCCGCCGAAGCGTTTGCAGATCAGCCCGTGGCCGGACTCGTGGATGAGCTTGAGGACGACGAAGACGACGATGAGCCACGGCCAGTTGGCCGGGGCGATGGCGCCGGCGACCGAGTCGGGGTTCAGGAGCGTGGACCAGGCGCGGTTGGCGGTGAGCCAGTAGAGGGCGAAGCCGATGAGCGCGGTCCAGGCGAGCATCCCCCAGCGGTTGAGGATCGGCCGGAAGATCGGCTCCAGGGCGGTGAGGATCCGGTCCGGGTTGAAGAGCCGGATCCGGAAATACATGATGCCGATGGCCTGCTGCTGGACCTTCTTCTTGATCCGCTCGCGTCCGCGCCGGAGGAGCTGCTCGGTCTCCGGGGGGGCGTCGGCGCTGAGGAGGTTGGCGCTGTAGAGCTGGCTGATGAGCTGGATGACCTCGTTCTGGGTCGGCGCGGCGTCGCCGAACTTGCTCAGGGAGATCTTCCAGGCGGCGTCCACGTCGCGGGAGCCGTCGAGGAGGCCGACGAACTCGTAGGCGACGGGGTTGAGGCGGTAGAACTGGTTGCTGGCGGGGTCGTGGACGACGTGCCACCGCCGGCCGCGGTAGCGCTGCCGGGTGATCTCCACGTGCGACCGGAGGCGCGGCTTCATCGACCGCACGCGGTGCCAGAACGGGCTGAAGGTGGGGCGGTCAGTCATGGAGCGTTCGTGAGGCAGTGGGCAGTGGGCAATGGGCCATGGGAGGAGGCGTTGGGGGTGGGTGGGCCAGGGGGCGGGGCATGGCAGGTGCTCCGGGGTGGGAAGCGGCGCTGAAGAGGCCGGGCGACGGGCCTCCGCCCCCCATTGCCCGCTGTCCGATCCCCATCGCCCTCCCTCCTACCACCACCACATCTGCACGGTCTCGATGATCCGGCGGGTGCCGATCCACAGGAGGCTGTGCTCCTCGGTCTCGATCTTGGCGCGGCCCTCCATGCCGGGGCGCATCCACTCGGCGGTCCCGAGCAGCCGGGCGCGGACCTCGAAGGCGTTGGCGCCGTCCTTGGCCTCCGAGAGCGGGACGATGCGCTCGATCTGGAACTGGAACGGCTCGCTGGGGCGGCCCTTGGTGGCGACCTCGCCGCGCCCGCCGCCGTCGCGCTTGACGGCGTCGGTGACCAGGGCCACGTCGCGCTCGTCCACGCGGATGACGGCGATCATGTCGTCCAGCGGGGCGATCTCCATCAATGCGTCGCCGAGCTTGGCGGCCCCGCCGACGCGGTCGTGCAGCCGGCCGCCGAGGATCGTCCCGGAGATCGGGGCGCGGATCTTGGCCTTCTCGATGCGGTGCTCGTAGATGTTCAGCTCGGCCTGGGCCCGCTCCATCTGGGAGAGGGCCTGCTCCATCTTCCCCTGGTCCCCCTCGGTGCGGGCGGCCTTGGCCTGCAGCTCCGCCTGCATGATCTTCTGGCGGGCGTCGATGGCGCTGAGCTGCCACTCGGTGGCGTCGAGCTCCACCAGCACGTCCCCCGCCTCCACCCGCATGCCGGGCTCGTAGGGGACGCCGCTCTGGTCGGTCCCCAGCCGGGCGATCACGCCGTCCATCGGGGCCGAGACGATGCGCCGCTCGCGCGGCTCGAGCACCGCGTCGGCGCCGACCTTGTACGTTGTCGTGTAGAGCGAGACGAAGGCCATCAGCGCCGCCAGCGCGACCCCCGCGACCTTCCACACCGTGTGCTTCGGGCCCACGGCCCACGCCGCGCCGCGCTTGGCGCTGTCCCACGCCCGCACGGCCAGGAGCCGGTCGTCGCTGCGGCGGATCCGCAGCACCGGGGCGACCAGGTCCAGCGCGGCCTGGATCAGCTCGACGGTCGTCAGCTCGATCGCGCCGTCGCCGGCGCTCTCGATCGTCACCACGCCCGCCACGCCCTCGCCGCGGGGGTCGTCGATCCGCAGCGGGAGCGAGCAGACCTTCAGCTTGGCGTCCCCCGCGGCCAGCTCGCGGTGCGCGTGCGTGATCGCCTGCGCCAGCAGGACGTCGCCGCGCGGGCCCTCGGCGGGCGGGGGCGGGTAGAGGACGGGCTGCTCCTGGTCGAGGCACTCGTCCATCGCGGCCTGGAGCCTCTGGACCATCGCCATGCGGCGGTCGAAGTGCTCGGTGTCGCTGATCGCCTCGACGCGGACCTCGTCGCTCCCCTCGCTCTTGATCCAGCCGAGGGCGACGCGGTCCACGCCGAACTGCTTGGCGAGGTCGTTGCACAGCTGCATCGCCGCGCCCTTGAAGCTGGGCGCGGTGTTGATCGACGCGACCAGTCGCGTCGCCAGGTCCAGCGAGAAGCTCGCCTGCTGGGCCCGCTTGAGGGCCTGCCGGGCGCTGTGGCCGTGCACGTAGCCTGCGAGGACCTCGGCCATCGCCAGCGTGCTGCGGACGGCCTCCTTGCTCCGCGGCTCGATCAGCAGCGTGATCACCATCCCCACGGCGCCGGCGCCCGCCGCCGCGCCCAGGACGGGGATCGCCAGCAGGTACCCCTGCCCGGGCGAGCCGTCGTAGAGCCCGTCGGCGCGGTCGAGGCTGAACGCCCGGGCGTGGCCGGTGGTCAGGGCCGTGCGGGCCGCCTTCTTCGACTCCGCGGCCATCTCCACGGCCGACGCGACGGCGCTCTCGCTCACGGGCCCGCCGGCCTTCGGCGACGGGGGCCAGACGATCGAGGGGCGGGGCTCGACCTGGTCGCCCTCGCCGCGCTCGACGAGGTAGACCACGCCCTGCCGCGCCGCGCTGACCTGCGTGACGATCGCCAGCAGGCGCTCGAGGAACGAGCGGTCGTCCGGCGCGGCGGCGCTGAGCTCCGCGACCACCTTCTCCCATCCCGGCCCCTTGAGGTTGGACAGCTCGATCACCGATCACCCTCCGCCGCGGCCTGGCCGCTCCCCAGCGCCACCGGGGCATCAACGAGCTGCCACTGGCCCGACGGCGGCGGCGGCGGCTCGGTGAAGCGGACCATCGCCGCCGTGCCGGCGGGGAAGCCGGCGGTGTTGTTGATCTCGACGCGGACGCGGATCCGCTGGCTGACCGAGTCGGCTACCGGGGAGACGTAGAGCACCTTCCCCTCGGTCAGGCGCGGCCCGCCGGGGTGGTTCAGCAGGACCCAGGCCTTGGAGCCTTCCTTCAGCCCCAGCTGGAGCGCCTCGAAGGTGCGCGGGTAGGCGTCGAGCCAGAGCTGCTCGGTGTTCACCACGCGGATCGCCGGGACCTGCTCGTTGACCCCCTGGCCGACGTCCACCATGACCTCCTCGACGATGCCGTCGAAGGGGGCCTCGAGGCGGAACTGCTCGTACTGCCCCTCGGCCTGCTCGAGGGTCAGCTGCTGCTCGCGGAGGCGGACCCTGGTCTGCTCGAGCTGGATGCGGGCCTGCTGGAGCTCGATGCGGCGCTCCTCGAACTCGGTGGCGGAGTAGGCGTCCTTGGCCTTGGCCCGCTCGGCGTTTGTGAACTTGAACTCGGCGAGCTCGACCGCGTTCTCGCCGGCGCGGATCTCCAGCTCGTTGGTCGCCCGGAGCTTGCCGAGCTCCACGGCGGCGCGGATGTGCGTGTCGCGGGCCCGGATCATCAGCTCGCCGCGCTTGACCCGCTGGCCGCCGACGACGAGGACCTCGCGGATCTCCGTCGGGAAGCTGAAGCGCATCGTCACATCGCGGCTGGGCTCGGTGTCGGTCTCGACGCCGCCGAAGTGCTCCGCGAGCTTCCGCCAGGTCGGGTCGGAGTAGGCAGGGTCCCCGATCGAGAAGTCGTCCCCCCCTGTACCAGGGGTCGGCTGCCCCGTAACGAGGGCCACGGGGGACAAGCACACAGCCACGGCCGACGCCGCGATCACCGCGAGGATGGGGTTTTTCATCGTGCAGATGATAGAGCCGACCAGCACCCGGACCAGACGGCTTCGAAAGTGGGCTGCTTCATTACTCTACATCGGGATGGGTTCGTCCGCCAGCCGGGCGCGGCCCCGGGAGGCCCCTCGGATGCGACTGTTTTCGGCCCTCCCCTCACCTCGCCGCCGTTTTCGGACGATAACGCCGCCGGACCCCGTCAACCCGGAGCATCGCCTCATGAGCACCAAGAACGGCCGTTCCCGAACCCCCGATTCCAAGGCGGCGTCGCTCCGGGGCGAAGCCCCATCGAACTCCGAACATGTGGAGAGCCCTGGTGCGGCGGAGCTTGCCCGGCTGGAGGCGTCGGCCCGCGGGGCCGCGGCGGAGCTCGCCCAGCGGCTGGAGGCCCTGGCGGAGGTCGGGGCGGGGCTCGACCGGAGGCTGGCCCGCTGCGCCGCCGCGGCGGAGACCTTCGAGCGGGCCGCCCAGGCGGTGGACGGGCTGAACGCCATCGCGTGCCAGATCCGCACCGCCGCGGCGGCGATCGATCAGCGGGTCAACGCCCAGCTCGCCGACCACCAGCGGCGGCTCGACGCCCTGCTCGCGGACCACCAGCGACGGGTTGACCGGGCCATCGCCGACCAGCAGGCCATGTTCGCGGGCCGGATCGCGGACTTTGATGCGGCGTTCGCGTCGCAGCTCCGGGAGCTTGGGGAGGTGCACGCCCGCGCCACCGCGTCGGCCCACAACGCGTGCGAGCGGGCGATCCAGTCCACCCGGGCCGCGGGGGCGAATGCGGCGGAGGTCGCGAGGCAGACGATCGCGTCGGTCGAGGAGGAGGTCGCGGCCCGCACCGCCGCGCTGGCGAACCGGCTGCGGGAGCACGCGGCGGAGGCGGCGACGGACGCGGCGCAGCACGTGGCCCGCGCTCAGGAGGTTGACGCCGCCCTTCGCGAGCGGCTGGAGCAGGCGGCGCGGATCGTCGAGACGCTCGACCGGCGTCTTGCGGAGATCCTGGAGCAGGCGAAGCGGCCGCCGCTGCGGCGTGCGGCGTGATGCTGGTGCGGTGGGGGAGGGGAGTGGGGGGGGTTAGAGCGTCCGGCTGAGGATCGCGCTGCGGTAGTTGGTGTACGGCCACTGCCAGTGCTCGATGAAGCGGTAGCCGCGGCGGGCGTAGTAGCGCGCCAGGTCGGTGTCGGGCTCGGCCATGCTCAGGGCGAGTTCGGCGAAGCCCATGGCGCGGGCCCGCTCCTCGACGGTCGCCAGGAGCATCCCGCCGATGCCGCGCCCCTGGACCTCGGGGTCCACGGCGAAGAGGGAGAAGTGGGCCACCTCCGGCCGCAGGAAGTGGGGGGGAAAGTCCGCCTCTTCGACTTCCTCAAAGAGGATCGTGCCCACGAGCCGCTCGGTGTGGCCGTCGGTCATCGTCGCCAGGAAGCACTCCCCGCTGCCGCAGCGGCGGCGGGTGGTCTGCTCGTCCTGCCTGCCGGCGAGGGGTTTGAGGCCCATGGCGACCTGCTTGGCGTAGGCGCGGTGCAGGAGCGAGGTCAGCTCGGCGACAGAGTCCGACGGCGAGAGGGGGCGCACGACGACGGGGACCGCCTCGGGTTTCCCTGTGGTGGGCAGACGCATGGAGGGAACATTACGCCGGGCGTCCCCCCGGCACGGCCTGTCGCGACCCCGGATCTTTGCGGGATCGCTAGAGTTGCCCCGATGACCACGACAACCCCGCACACTGCCCCGGCGCCCCCTCGCCCCAACGCCCCGGTGATGACCGCGGGGGCGACGCGCGTCCGCGTGCGCTACTGCGAGTGCGACCCCATGGGGGTGGCGCACCACGCCTCGTACATCCCCTGGCTGGAGATCGGCCGCACCGAGCTGCTGCGGTCCAGCGGGGTCAGCTACGCGCAGCTGGAGGCGGCGGGGGTGTTCCTGGTGATCGTCAAGCTCGACGTCCGGTACCGCCGGCCGGTGCGGTACGACGACGTGGTGGAGATCCGGACGGTGGTCGTCGGGGGGAGCCGGGTGAAGATCGAGCACGAGTACGACGTGGTGGTGGTGGAGCGTGGGGGGGAGGCGATGAACGAGGTGGTGGCCGCGGCGAGCACGACGCTGGCGTGCGTGGGGGCGGATGGGCGGCCGCGGGCGCTGCCGGACTGGTTGGCGGGGTGAGGATGTCAGTCCGTGCTTTCGTACTCGGGGGGCGATGAACGGGTGAGGCGGGGAGGGGGAGGGGACAGGGGCTAAAGGCCCGTGCCACGGGTAGACTGGCGCGGTCTATGCGCCAAAGGTCGCCCGCCATCCCCGAGCCGCCGATCCACTGCCGCGCCTGCGGGTACGACGTGACCGGTCTGCCGCACGTGGCGGGGGTGCGGACGTGCCCGGAGTGCGGGCGCGGCGTGGGCCGCGACGGCTCCAACACGCCCCCGCCGCGCCCGCCGGAGGTCCGCTGCCCGGGGTGCGGGTACAACGTTGCGGGGATCCCGGGGATCGGGAACACGATGAACTGCCCGGAGTGCGGGCAGGAGGTGGACCTGGTCTACGGCGCGACGCTGGAGACCTGGCCGGGGGACCACGAGGTCATCAAGCGGACGCTCTGGTTCAACCCGTGGGGGGTGGCGTGCTCGGCGAGCTTCATCTTCATCGCCCTCGCGCTGGGCCGGGGGAGCACGAGCGGCACGATGGTCCTTCTGGGCGTGGGCATCGGGGCGGTGCTGAGCGTCGGGGAGGCGGTGGTGCAGGCGCGGAAGGCGGCGTGGGCGTGCTGGTCGAGGCGGGAGCGGAAGGAGGTCTTCCACCGCATGGCGATGATCGGCGGGGGCATCAGCCTGGCGATCTGGGCGGTGCTCGCGGCGGCGACGGTGGTGGTGCTGCTGATTCTCTAGATGGGCCTCGCGATTCGGCCGCCGTCGTTCGGGTACGAGCTCACCCGAGAACCAGCGGCCCGGTCCGTCTGGCGGCCGTGGCCGGATCATGGGGGACTCTTTAGAATCGACGACGATCACGGGGTGATGTGTGGCGCGAGATAGGGTCCACATCCCTATGCAGGAAGCAATGCGACGATGTCAATGATCGCGACGAGTCGCAGGTGCCAACGGTGGGTAGCCGGTGGAGTCGTCTTGGCGGTGTGTTTGAGCTGTCTTGTGCTCATGGTGGCGCCGGTCCAACGTCACGAGTCATTCCAGCTCAGCGACCTCACGGACCGAAGCGGGGTCGTCGCCAAGCTGGAGAGCAACGACCCGAGGCAGCACCGCCAAGCGGTCATCTCGCTGTACTATTCCGCGTCGAGCCTAGAGCCGGAGGAACTGAATGCGCTTCTCGATGCCTTGTGTGCGGGCCGAATATCAAGCGACTCGACACGGGGAGCATCGCGGCGGGTTCTCAGAGTGGCCGGGCGACAAGCGGAGCCCGCGATGATTGATCGGTTGGCAAGGGTGAGCAGCGGCACAGACTGCGACGCCTCGGGCGTTCAGGTCCTGGCAGAAGTGCTGATTGAGCTCGATGCCCGCTACTCGGCGGCCTTTGAGATGGAGCCCGCGAGCGCGGTGGTGCGTGGCATCGAGCACGATGCGCTGATGCAGCTCTATTCGGCTCGGAGGAATGACTAATCAGCCGAGCTGCTCGATCGCCTGCCCGATGGTCCGCACGCGGACGAGCGAGTCTCCCTTGGGCGCCGTCGCGGCCCCGCCATGGGGCACGATCACGTGCTTGAACCCCAGGCGCTGCGCCTCTCGGATGCGCTGCTCGAGCTGCGGCACGGGGCGGACCTCGCCGCCGAGGCCCACCTCGCCCACCGCGGCGGTCCCGGGCGCGAGGCCCCGTTTGTAGTGGGCGCCGGCGATGGCCAGCAGCAGGGCCAGGTCCGCGGCGGGCTCGGCGACCTTGATGCCCCCGACGGAGGAGGCGAAGATGTCGCGGTCCGCCAGGCGGAGCCCCGCGTGCTGCTCGAGCACGGCGATGAGCATCGCCAGCCGGTTGGCGTCGAGCCCGGAGGACTTGCGTTTGGCCGCGCCGAGGAACCCCGTCGCGGTCAGCGCCTGCACCTCCACCAGCACGCAGCGAGATCCGGCGAGCACCGGGCAGATCACGCTGCCGGGGCGCGACTCGGTCGCCCCCGCGGCGTCGGCGAGGGCGCCCAGCGACTGGACCTCCTTGAGCCCGTAGCCGGTCATCTCGAAGATGCCGATCTCCAGCGTCGAGCCGAAGCGGTTCTTGATCCCCCGCACGATCCGGTGGGCGTGGTAGCGGTCCCCCTCGAAGTAGAGCACCGCGTCCACGAGGTGCTCGAGCAGGCGGGGGCCGGCGAGCTGGCCCTCCTTCGTCACGTGCCCGACGAGGATGACGGCGATGCCGGTGAGCTTGGCGAGGTAGACCAGCTCCGCCGCGCAGCGCCGCAGCTGCGCCACCGATCCCGGCGAGGCGTCCAGGTCCGCCTTGTAGACCATCTGGATGGAGTCGAGGACCATCACCCGCGGGCGGGTCCGCCGCGCCTGCTCGATGATGCGGGCGAGGTTGGTGTCGGCCAGCACGAACAGGTCCGGCGTCTGCGCCACGCCGAGGCGCTGCGCCCGCAGGCGGAGCTGCTCGGCGGACTCCTCGCTGGTGACGTAGAGCACCCGCGCCGCGTGCGGGCTCTCGGCCGCAGACCCGGCAAGCCTCCCCGCCACCTGCAGCATCAGCGTGCTCTTGCCGATCCCCGGGTCGCCGCCGATGAGCGTCACCGAGCCGGGCACCAGGCCGCCGCCCAGGACGCGGTCGAGCTCGGCGATCCCCGAGGGGAGCCGCTGCACGTTGGCCTCCGAGCCGTCGATCTCGTGGATGGGCCGCGCCGCCGCAGCAGGGGCGGCGTCGCCGCCGCCGAGCGCGGTTGGGTCGAGCGCCCACGCCTCGGCCGCGCCGCGCTGCGGGTCGCGCTCGGCGGCGCGGTCCACGCGGTGCTCTTCGAGGGTGTCCCAAGCCCCACAATCGGGGCACTTGCCGATCCACCGCGCTTGGACGCCGCCGCACGCCCGGCATACGTACATTTGCCGACTTTTGGCCATGGGGGAGGATAGCAGCGCGGAGCGTGCGGGTCAGAACCCCTGAAGCGGGGGGTGGTTGCGAACCCGGTGCTGCGGGGTGCGTACCGGGTGGACCGATACACTCCTGACCGGGCCCGGCGCACGGGCCGCCCCAGCGAGCCCCGCGCGAGCCCAATGCTGAAACATCAATCCGCCTCAGTGCCCGGAGTAAGCACCGATTCACCGGCCGCGGGCAAGCGGGGCCGGATGCTGCGGCTGTGCGCCGGGCGGTCGCTGCGCCGGCGGACGCGGTGCGCGCTGCGGGCGTTGGTGGCGGTGCCGCTGCTGCTGGCGCTGGCGGTGCTGATCGCGGTGCGCTCGCCGCTGGTGGGGGAGCTGGTGGCCCGCGAGGTGGGGTCGAAGCTGGGGTGCGAGTTCAGCGGTCGCGGCGTGCTGATGGACATGGGGAGCAAGCTGGTCATCACGCGGCCGCGCCTGACCGTCCCCGGGCTGGAGGGGGACGCGGCGCGGTTCATGGAGGCCGCGAGCGCGGAGGTCGAGCTGGACTGGACGCGCGGGCTGCTTTCGGGCCCGCGCCCGAAGCGGGTGCGTCTGGTGTCGCCGGTGCTGCGCGTCAGCGTCGCGGCGGAGGACGGCTCGCTGAACCTCGACGGCCTCGGGCCCGCCGCGGCGGGCGCGGCGGGTGAGGGCGTGCCGCCGGCGGTGCAGATCATCGACGGCCGGCTCGAGCTGGGGGAGCACTCGCTGAGGACCGGCGCGTACACGCGGCTGCAGAGCATCCCCGTCACGGGTCGGCTGGCGCCGGCCCCCGGCGAGACCGATGCGGCCCCGGCGTACAGGGTGCAGCTCTCGCAGACCGGACCGGCCGTCGGCGCGCCCCCGGCGCCGCAGGTCGGGGCTGGGCGCCGCGCGGGGATGCTGCTGGAGGGGAGCATCGACCTGGGGAGCTCGGACGCCGAGCTGACGCTGCGGAACGTGAGCCTGGAGCAGTGGTCGCCGGAGGTGATGCCGTCGACGGTGCGCGACCTCTGGCGTCGGCTCAACATCGAGGGGACGGTCAGCGAGGCCTCGCTGCGGTACACGCACGAGGGGGGCGTGCAGGCGGCGGTGGCGCTCGACGGCGTGTCGATGGACGCGCTGGTCCCCGCCGACCGGCCGGAGTTCGGCGGCGCGGGGAAGCCGCTGGAGCTCACGGGGGTGACGGGCTCGATCAAGCTGTCGCGCCACGGGGTTGATGCGCTGCTTGAGGGGATGGTCGGCGACCTGCCGGGGCGCGTGTCGCTGCGGACCAGCGGCACGAGCCTGGATGCGCCGCTGCGGTGCGAGATCACCACCAAGCGCTTCGCGGTCTCCGAGAGCCCGGAGCTGATGCCGTACGCCCCGAGCATCGTCCGCAAGCGCTTCGCGAGCTTCTCCGGCCCCACGGCGGTGGTGGATGCGCGGGTGCTGATCGAGCGGGGCGAGCCGGTCGGCGGCGAGGCCGCGCCGATCCGCGCCTCGGGCTCGATCGCCTTCGAGAACGGCCGCGCCGCCTTCGAGAAGTTCCCCTACCCCTTCGAGGACCTCCGCGGGCTGGTGACCTTCAGCGAGGACCGGATCGAGATCGTCAACATCCAGGGGCGCGGCCCGACGGGGGCGATCCTCTCGGCCGAGGGGCTCATCACCCCCGCCAACGAGGATCCGCGCGTCGAGATCGATGTGCTGGCGCTGGACCTGCCGGTGGACGACGTCCTCCGCGCCGCCATGCCCGACGACCGCCGCGCCATCATCGACGAGCTGTTCAACACCGAGCGGTACGACGAGCTGGTCGCCCGCGGGCTGGTGCTCACGCCGCGCCGGCACGCGGAGCTGACCGCCGAGCTGGGCGCGGCCAGGGAGGCGGGCGAGCCCGCGGAGCGCATCGCCGCGCTGGAGCGCGAGCTTCGGACGCCGGTCTTCGAGGTCGGCGGGGCGGCGGAGGTGAGCGTCCGCGTCACGCGCCCCGCGGGGGAGGACGGCGAGTTCGAGCACCGCGTGCAGGTCCGCCTCCCGCGGGCGGGCCTGCTGCCGGAGGGGTTCGCCCTGCCGATCGTCGCCCGCGACGTCGTGCTGGAGATCGGCGAGCGGAGCGCGGAGCTGACCGGCGGGGTCTTCGAGGGGCTCACCGGCGGGCGGGCCGAGGTGGAGGCGGTGATCGAGCTGCGCGACGGCCAGGGCACGCCGGCGATGCGTCCGCACGTGACCGTCCGCGCCGACGACCTCCCGGTCGATGCGCTGCTGCTCAACGCCATCCCCGACCGGGATGCGCAGGCCGAGGGGGCTACGGGCGTCGCCGGCGCGGGGCTCTCCACGAAGGGGCTGCTGGCCTCGCTCAACCTCGAGGGATCGGTGGACTGCGTGGCGGCGATCACGCCCGCCACCGGCGAGCGGGCCGCGGCGGGGAAGCGGATCGCGGTGGAGGTGGACGTCGCCCTCGACGGGCTGCGGGCCATGCCGGGGCCGCTGGGCCGCCCGGGGTCGATTGCGCTCCAAGGGCTGACGGGTGGGATCCGCGTCACCGACGAGGGGCTGAGCATCGACGGGCTCCGCGCGCGGCTGGAGCGCCGCGGCGGCGGCCCGGATCCGACGGCCAGCGCGGGCGAGATCGAGCTGGACGCCGCCGCGGCCTTCGCCGACGCGAAGCGCGGGCGCGACGCGTCGCTGAAGGCGCAGGCGACGGCCCGCGGCCTCGACGTGGCCGCGCCGCTGGAGGAGCTCGTCTCCCTCGTCTCCGCCCGCGCGGGCGCGAAGGTCGGCGGCCTCCGCGAGCGGCACAGGGTCGAGGGGCGCGTTGACGCCCGCGTCGAGATCGGCCAGGAGGGGACTGGTCCGACGGCGATCGCCGTCCGGATCGGTGCGGCGCGGGGGCTGGAGTTCGACGCCCTCGGCGGCCGCTTCGGCGTCGGCACCACGGCGGGGGAGGCGGTGCTGACGATCGGGCGCGACGCCGACTCGGTGGCTTTCAATGACCTGGAGGGGGAGGTCTGGTTCAACGGCGGGCGCATGATGAGCGTCGAGCTCGACGGCGCGGCGCCGCTGCTGGGCCGCGCCGACGCCGCCCCGGAGGGGGACTCGGCCCTGTCGGTCCGCCTCAGGGGCGTCAAGCTCGATTCGGACCTCTCGCGCGCTGCGATCCGCGCGGCGCTGGCCGGCCCCGGCGGCGCGAAGGGGAGCGAGGACCGGATGCGCCGCGGCGAGCCGGCGGCGAAGAACAGCCGCTGGGCGTGGCTGGAGACGATGGACCCCCGCGGGGAGTTCGATGCGGACCTGATCGTGGCCCCGCGGCGCGCGGAGATGACCGCCGCGCCGGTCACGGGGCCGGCGGTCGTCGGCGCGGGCGCCGGCGTCGGGCCGGAGGGCCCCGCGGCGGAGTCGAAGACGGCCCGAGCCCCGGCGGTGTCGCTGGACCGCTACGCGGTGACGGGGTCGATCTGGCCGCGGTCGATCTCGCTGGTGTACAACGGCGCGCTGGTGGACCTGCCGTCGGTGACGGGGCGGGTGGTGCTCGGCGAGGGGAGCGGGCGGATCGAGGACCTGCGCGCCGCCGCGGCCGAGGAGCGCTGGCACGTCGGCATCGACGGGTCGTGGCATGCGGACCGGGACGCGGCGGGGCCGGGGGTGAGGGTCGATTCGCACGTCACGCTGGCCGCGAGCGAGCTGGACCCGTCGCTGACCGCGCTGCTGCCCAAGGGGATCCGCAGCGCGGTGGAGCGGTCGCGCGTGAGGATGGGCGGCCCGTTCTCGATCGACGGCGCGCGCCTGGCGTTCTGGGTGCCGACGGGCAATCGGGTCGAGCCGGCGCCGGGGGCGAAGCGGATCCAGGTCGCCCCCGGGGCGGGGGCGCTGCTGTTCGAGGGGGAGCTGCAGCTGACGGAGCTGGCGGCGAACCTCGGCGTGCCGGTGGAGTACGGCGCGGGGTCGGTGGCGGTGCTCGTGCAGCGCGGCCACGAGGACAAGGAGCCGCTGATCGACGTGACGCTCCGGGCGGACACGCTCAGCGTCGGCGGCGTGCCGATGACGGGGGCGAGGGGGCGGCTGGTGTCGTCGTCGCGTCCGGGGCAGCTGATCGTGCCGCAGTTCACCGCCCACTGCCTCGGCGGGCGCATGGCCCTCAGCGGCGTGCTCGACAACATCTCCGCCGGCGCGGCGGACGGGAAGGGGACATCCGGCGGGGCGGGGTACCAGCTCAGCGCCACGCTCGCCGGCACGCGCTTCGCGCCGCTGCTGGCCTCCATCGAGGCGGCGTCGAAGAAGGGCAAGGGGACGGTGGGGCCGCTGGACCCGATGGACGAGTCGCGCGGCCGCCTCGACGCGTCCGTCTCCCTCTCGGGCATCCTCGGGCGCGACGACACGCGCGTCGGGCGCGGCTCGATCCGCGTCGCCGGCGGGGACGTCGTGCAGCTCCCGGGGGTCGTGCGGATGATCGAGCTGAGCAACCTGCAGGTCCCCTCGGCCGAGCGGCTGGACTACGTGCAGGCCGGCTTCGACGTCAAGGGCAGGACGATCACCTTCGAGGAGGTGGCGGTGATGTCCGAGAGCCTGACGATCACCGGGGCGGGCGAGGTGACGCTGCCGGAGGGGAAGCTGGACTTCCGGTTCAACTCGCAGGCCGCGGCGGGTCGGCGGATCCCGGTGGTCTCCGGCGTCTTCGAGGCGCTGCGGAACGAGCTGGTGACGACGGTGGTGGGGGGGACGATCAAGAAGCCCAAGGTGCGGACCGAGTCGCTCTCGGGGACGCGGCGCATGTTCGCCGGCATCTTCGGCGGCGGCGACGGCGCGCCGGAGATCGACCGCTCCGAGGTCGCCAGGGCGGCCCGCACGGAGCGGGAGCGGCTGCGGATGCAGCGGGCCGCGCCGGGGACGATGGCCCCGGCGCTGACGCTGCCGGGCGAATCGCCCGCTCGTCCGCCGGTGGGGCGCGGGGCGGGGCTGAGCAAGGCCGGGCGCGCCGATGCGGCCGCGCCCGCGCCGGGCGACCTACGCTGAGCGTTCGGCGACCATCCTTTCTGAACCTCCCTCTCCGCAGCCGGAGCCAGGACCGATGCCAGCATCGCCCCGCACGCCCAACGCCCATCCGGAGCCGAACCGCCCGGAGCTCGACCCGCCCCCCAACACCGTGCCCGCGCCGGTTGGAGACCCGCCGGAGCGGTCAGCGCAGCGCCGCGCCGACGACCCCGACATCACCGAGCGGATCGACCGCCTCATCGCCGACATGGGCGGCACGCCGGGGACCTTCGCGGCCCGGCTCGTCCGCGACCTGGTCGCCACCAGCCTCAAACTCATCCCCGACGGGCGCGACACGGGCGAGCTGAAGCTGATGACCATGGCGATGAAGGAGCTGCGCTACGCCTACCGCGTCTTCGGCCAGCACCCCGAGCCGCACAAGGTCACGATCTTCGGCTCGGCCCGCACGCCGGCGACGCACGCGGACTACCACGCCGCGGTGGAGTTCTCCCGCCTGATGGCCGCCGAGGGGTGGATGGTGATCACCGGCGCCGGCGGGGGGATCATGGAGGCGGGGCACGTGGGCCCGGGGCGGGAGAAGAGCTTCGGCGTGGCGATCCGCCTGCCGTTCGAGACCACGGCGAACCAGGTCATCGCCGGCGACCAGAAGCTGATCCACTTCCGGTACTTCTTCACCCGCAAGCTCATGTTCCTCTCCCAGGCCGAGGCCGTGGCGCTCTTCCCGGGGGGCTTCGGGACGATGGACGAGGCCTTCGAGGCCCTCACGCTCATCCAGACGGGCAAGAGCGGGATGATCCCGATCGTGCTGCTCGAGGGGGAGGGGCAGAACTACTGGGAGCAGTGGGACCGCTGGGTCAAGGAGGCGCTGCTGGCGCGCGGGCTGATCAGCCCGGAGGACGTCGGCCTCTACACCATCTGCCACACCCCCGGCGAGGCCGCGGCGAACATCCTCAAGTTCTACCGCATCTACCACTCGTCGCGCTACGTGCAGGACGACCTGGTGATCCGGCTGCGGCGTCCGATCTCCGAGGCGGACGTCAAGCGGCTGGAGGAGGAGTTCCGCCCGCTGATCAAGTCCGGCGGGATGACCCTCCGCGGGGCGTACGACGTGGAGGACGACCACCTCGACCTGCCGCGCCTGGCCTTCACGCACACGCGGAGCAAGTTCGGGCTGGTGCGGCGGCTGATCGACCGGATCAACGAGTGCGAGTGAGCGGAGCTCCTTGCGGCTGATCCCCGCTTTCTACTTCGGCGACCGCCGGTACCGCCCGCCGTCGTTGCGCTGGCCGCCGCCGGTCGCCCGCGGGCTGCGGTCGCGCCCGGAGTCGCGCAGGGAGTGGGCGTCGCGGGTCGTGCGGCCGTCGCGCGAGCGGTCGATGCGGTGGGCGTCGCGCCCGCCGGTGTGGCGATCAACGTGGCGGTGGTCGTGGCGGACCGTCGGAGTCGTGACGGTGTGGAGCTTCGGGCGCGAGGCCTCGTGGAAGCGCAGCTGCGCGCTGCGGTGCAGCGAGCCGCCCAGCGGGTCGTAGCGCGTGTACCCCAGCCCCGAGGAGAAGGGGCGGTTGTGGTAGTTATACCGGTGGAACGCGGCGTGGTCGTGGTAGTGCTGCGAGCGGAAGCTGTCGCCGTAGCGATAGATGTACGGCGACTTGAAGGAGTAATTCGGCCTGTAGCTGGAGTAGAACGGCCCGTGCAGCGTCGTGATCGAGTACGACGGCGGCCGCCCGGCGCGGATGAGCGTCTCGTACTCCACGCTCGTGGCGTAGTTCGGGTCCACGACGTACGTGTCATAGACCGGGTCGTACACCTCGTACACCTCCGTCCCCGCCGGCACACGGACCTGCGCGCTGGACGGGACGATGATCGTCGCGCCGCTGGTGGTGGCCGCGCCGGGGGTCAGCGTGATCGGCTCGGAGCCGGGGGCGCTGATCCGCACGGGCTCCTGCCCGCTCATGGCCGAAGCGGCGAACGCCCGCGGGTCCGGGGCGACAGGGCGGGCAGTCACGGCGCTCTGGGCGCTCTGGGAAGACTCGGCGACGGCGCGGGCCGCGGCCTCCGCCGCGTCGATGCGGCTGAAGTCGCTGACGAACTCCTGCACCGGCTCCGGTTCCGGCATCGCGGGCTGGCCTTGGGCGGATGCGGGTGAGCCCCCCAGGAGCAGGGCGGCCGCGGCGACGCACGTCAGGGCGGCGGTCTGGACCGGATAACGCATGATCGGCTCTCCGAACCGTGGCGGCCTGGGTTCTTTTACAAAGGGTAACCCCGGCAAGGGGTTCCGCCAGCATCAGGGTCCGGCCTGCGCCCGTATCATGAGACGGTGCTCACCGACCGGATCGAACATGGGCATGCGGGCTGCCGCCAGAGGGACAACCCGAGGGTGCGTGGATTTGTTCCGCGGGCCGTGTGGTTGCCATGGATTCTCGCGGCCGCGGCGGTCGGGTGCCTGGGCGCCTGCGGGGGCGGGGCCCCGGCGGACCCCGGGCGCGAAGCGGCCCTGGGGGCGAGCCCCGTCGTCCTCGGCGGGCAGAACGGGCTCGAGGTGCAGTACTGGGTCGCCACCGGCGACGGCGACGCGATGTTCGCCGCGTTTGCGGGCTTCCAGGGCGCTGAGGTTCCTGTGGATGAGGCCGTGCGCGAGGTGCTGGCCCGCAACGGCCTGCGGCTCCTGGCCGTGCCGGTGGACCGGCTGAGCGAGGTGCAGTCGCGCCTGAGCGTGATCGGCGCGGTGCAGCGGCAGTGGCTCGGGCAGGCGCCGGGGTGGATCGACATCGCCACGGGCCCGCTGCGCGAGCGGGGGCAGACGATCGCCCTGCACGATGGGCCGCTGCGGGTGGGGCCGGGGCGGCTGCGGATCCTGCTGCGGGGCTGGACGGTGCCGGTGCCCCCCTCGGGGGCGGCGATGGACGTCGAGTTCGTGCCGCAGCACCAGGAGGCTGACCCCCGGGGCGACCTGTCGCTGACGCCGCGGCGGATCGCGCCGGAGGATGAGGGGCTGGTCTTCTCGCGCCTGGCGGCGCGGATGCGGCTGCACGGGGATGTGGCGGTGGTGATCGTCCCGGAGCGGCCGGGCGCGGTCTGGGAGGCGCGGAAAGAGGAGCCGCCGCCGGAAGCCCAGGCCGCGTCCTCCTCGCCGGACGCCGCGGCCGGTCCGGCCCCGCGCCCCGCGCCGGGGCTGGGGCAGGTCAGCCGCGTGGAGTCCGGCCGCGCAGCGCCGCCGGCTCGGCACGATGCCGCGCCGCCCGCGCCCGCGGGCCCGCTGGAGCAGGGCCCCCCCTCGGCCCCCCTCCCCTCGCTGGGAGAGGCGATGCTGATGTCCCGCGCGGACCTGCCGGGTCCGGATGGCACCGCCTCGGGCCGCGCGACGTCCAAGACGGTTCGGGCCGTGGTGGTGCTCGTCCCCCGGGTGCCGGAGCGGTTCGAGCTGATGGGGCGGTGAGCCCGGCCGCGCGCCCGCGGGCGAGTTGCCATCAGGTCCGATATCTTGGCGGAGCGATCGCGTCGCCGGCGCGGGGTTCTCGGCGGCGGGCAATCCCGACTCACAGGTCGGCTCGTATCGGCCGATGAACCGGGAGCCGGTAACCGTGCCGCGTGCCGGTGCGCCGGCGACGGAGCGGTCGATGCTGCGCGTGTTGACGGTCAACGCCCGAGCGGGGATGGTGGTGGCCTTGCCGGTGCACCACCCCCGGAAGCCTGGGCACCTGCTGCTCAAGCCGGGTGCGGTGCTCGACGTGGCCGCGCTGGACCGCCTGCGCGAGTTCAGGGTCGGCACGCTGTGGATCCGGTACCCCGCGCTGGACTATCTGGCGCGGTACATCTCCCCGCAGATCAGCGCGGCGCAGGCGAGGCTCGCCGGCGCGCTCTCGGAGAGCTTCGACCGCGCCTCCAGCCAGGGGCACGCCGCGCTGGACTTCCCGGTCTACGCGCAGGCGGTGGGGGCGCTGCTGAAGGAGCTCATCGAGCGGCCGGATGCGTGCGTGCTGCTCAACGACCTGGTCGTCCCCGACAGCCCGATGCTCTCGCACGCGACGACGACCTGCTTCATCTCGCTGCTGCTGGGGCTCAAGCTCGACGCGTACCTGATCGCCGAGCGGGCCGCGGCCGGCCCGACGCGGGCCAAGCGCGTGGAGAACCTCGGCGTCGGCGCGCTGCTGCACGACGTCGGCATGCTCAAGCTCAGCCCGGAGGCCCAGGAGCGCTGGAACAAGACGCGCGACGAGGCCGACCCGGAGTGGCAGACGCACGCGAAGCTGGGGTTCGAGATGCTCCGCGGCCGGGTCGCCCCCACCGCCGCGGCCGTCGCGCTGCACCACCACCAGAAGTTCGACGGCACCGGCTTCCCGCTCCTGCGCCGGCTCGGCGGCGCGGCGGTGCCGCTCTCGGGCCGGCGGATCCACGTCTTCTCCAGGATCGTCGCCGCCGCGGAGACCTTCGAGCGCCTGCGCAACCCCCCCGGCGTCGAGTCGCCCCTGCCGGCAGTGGGGGCGCTGCGGCGGCTGCTGGAGATGACGCGCGACGGCAAGTTCGACCCGGTGGTCTTCAAGGGGCTGCTCTCGGTCGTGCCCGCGTACGCGCCGGGGTTGATCGTCGGTCTCAGCGACGGGCGGACCGCCGTGGTTGACGGCTGGCTCGCGACGGACCCCTGTCGGCCGCGGGTGCGCGAGGTGATCGATCTTCCGGCGGGGAAGCTGGGGCCGCCGGAGGACCTGCGCAAGACGCCGGACCTGACCATCGTCCGCGTGGACGGGCGCGACGTGAGCCGCGAGAACTTCTACCCCGCGGGCGATGCACGCTCGCGCCCCTCGCCTGCGCCCCCGCCGCCCGATGCGGCCGGTGAGGACGAGGGAGGGGAGGGGGGGGATGAGGACCAGCGGACGTCCCTCTCCGCGGCGGGGTAGAGCCGCGGGCCGCTGCTACCGGCCTGTGTCGCGCGCCGCCGCGGCGGGCGCCGTCGTTCCCGGCGAGGGAGCGCCCGCCGGCGCCTCGCCCGCATCGTCAACTCCGTCATCATCGGCGCTACCGGGGGCGTCCGCCGGCGCGGGCGTCTCGGGCGCGGCCGCGCCGGCGCCGGTCGCGGCGACGGCGACGGGCACGGGTTCGGCGGGGGCCTCGGCGACGGCGGGCTGGGCCGCGGGCGGCGGGGCCGATGCCGGCTTCGTGGCGTTGCCGGTCGGGCCGGCGTGCGACGGCGGGCCGCCGCGGGGCGCCCCGCGCGGGCCTTCGCCCTCGATGGGCTCGATCTTGCCCTGCTCGTTCTGCTTCAGGCCCGCGGCGGCGAGCTCGGCGTCCACCCACGGCCGCGCGAGGATCTCGCCGGCGTTTGGCTGGCGGAGCAGCACCCGCTCCCCCGCCTCCAGCCCCGCGAGCACCTCGACGAAGCGGTCGGACCTCCGGCCGATCTTCACCGGCCGGCGGACGAACTTCGAGCCGCTGGGGATATAGACGAAGCGGACGAACCCCTCGTTGAAGACCGCCTGCACGGGGACGGCGATGGCGTCCTCGACGCGCCCGAGGCGGATCTCCGACTCGCAGCGCATCGACGGCTTGAGCCCGGAATCATCCGTCCCCTCCAGGGCGATCTTGACGGTGTACTCGCGGAGGTTGGGGTCCATCCAGCGGCTGGTGCTCTCGGCGAGCACGCCGATGGAGAGGACTCGCCCGAGGAAGGTCGCGCCGCCGAGGGCCTCGATCTTGACCGTGGCGCCCAGCCCGGGCCGGACCCGCCCGGCGATCGACTCGTGCACCTTCACGGAGGCGACCATCTCGCTGGTGTCCGGGAGGACGATCAGCAGCTGGTTCGGGTACACCTGCCGGCCGATCTGCAGCGGGCCGTCGCCCCCGAAGCTCCAGCCGCGCTCCATCGACGTCGCGTAGACGACCAGGCCGTCGGCGGGGGCGAGCATCGTGCAGGCGGCGAGCTGCTCCTGGAGCTTGGCGAGCTTCTCCTCGCGGATGGCGAGCTGGCGCTTGCGGTTCTCCAGGTCGGCCTTCTTGGTGGCGAGCTGGCTCTCGTTCTTGCGGCGGACGCGCTCCAGTTCGGCCTTCGCCTCCTCAAGGTCGGAGGTCTTCTGCTTCTGGTCCATCGGGACCTGGAACTCTTCGTAGACCTCCTTGGCGAGCTGGGCCTTCTTCAGCGAGGCCTGGGCCTCGATGTAGCTCAGGTGGTCCTGCTTGAACTCGTCGTCGGAGAGGAACTTCGCCTCGTGCAGCCGCTTGGACTGCTCGTACTTCTCCGTCAGGCGCTCCAGCTCGCGTTCGGCCTTCTCCAGGGCCAGCTCGTTCTCCTGCCGCTTGCTGACCAGCTCCCCCTGCTCCCACTGCTGGAGCGAGAGCCGCGCCAGCTCCACCTTCAGCTCGGCCTGCCGGAGGGCGGAGTCGTTCTCCGAGACCTGGATGTCGTGCGCCTCGCGGGCCTGGATCAGCTCGGCGCGGGCGGTCTCGACGCGGAGCAGCTCCTCGTCGATCGCCGTGCGGATCGACTCGTCGTTGAGCTTGCAGAGCAGCTCGCCCTTCTTGACCAGCCGCCCCTCCTCGATGATCTCCGTGATCGTCGCCTGCTGCTCCAGCCGGTTGCGGATCTCGATCTGGTTGCGGGCCTCCAGCTCGCCGTTGGAGGTCGTGGTGATGTCGAAGCTCGTCCGCATGACGGTGTGCAGGTCGAGGGTGGCGCCGGGGGAGGCGTCCCCGGCCTCGGCGCCCGCCCCCAGCACGGCGTACGACACGCCCCCGATGAGCCCCAGCCCGGCGACGGCGATGAGGACCTTGGCGAGCGTGCCGCCGCGGCGGGAGATCGTGGAAGTTCGGCGCAAGCGGTGGGGGCACGCCGGTGGAGGTGTGGAGGGCATCAGATCGGTCTCCGATCGGGTGGTCTGCGCACGCGGGAAGCCCCGGGGTGAGAGGGGAGGGCCCGCGAGGTGTTGAACCGGCCAGGATGGGAACGGTTCCACGCCCAAGCGGCGTGAAGAGAGGGGTTATGCTACGGCCGATGCGGGCGTTACGCACCGGGGTCGGGTTCTATTCCCATCCCCGCGGATGTACTCGCCGCAAGCGAGCACGTTCCTGATCAGGATCCGAAGATGAGCGAGCATCCGAGGGCGAGCACGGTGCTGATCGCGGTTGCTGCGCCCGCGGAGGCCCGCGCTGTGCTCGCGGGGCTGGGGGCGGATACAGCCGCGGCGGAGTTGCCCTGGCGCCTGCACGCGGCCGCCCCGGGGTTCGACGTGGTTGTCACCGGGATCGGCAAGGCCAATGCCGCGGGGGCGGTGGGGCGGGTGCTGGATCCGCAGAGGCACCGCGCTGTGGTGTCGATGGGGGTGGCGGGGGTGCTGCCGGGGGTCACGGGTCTCGGGATCGGCGGGGTTGTGGTGGCGGATACCTGCGTGTTCGCGGATGAGGGGGTGGAGACGGGGCAGGAAGGAGAAGGACGGTTCATCGACTGCGCCGCTCTCGGCTTCCCCTTGGGGCCGCCCCCGGTTCAGGGGTCGGGAGCCGTGGTCGCGCCGGACCTGGTGGAGGAACTCCGCGCGGCCGTGGGGGAGTGCGCGGTCGGGCCGGTGGCGACAGTCTCGACCTGCTCCGGGACCGATGCGCTCGCCCAGCGCACCCGCCGGCGGACGGGGGCGCTGGCGGAGGCGATGGAGGGGGCGGCGGTCGCGCTGGTGGGGGCGCGGGTGGGGGTGATGGCGGGGGAGGTGCGGGTGATCAGCAATACCACGGGGGAGCGGGGGGGGCAGGTGTGGGAGTTGAAGCGGGCGCTGGGGGTGCTGGAGGGGGCGGCGACGGGGATGCGGCGGCTCCGGAGCTGAGGGGGAGAGCGCGGGAGGGAGCGCGGAAGTTATCCGACCTGAGCGAGGAGAACGCTGCGTTCGCGGCGGGCTGTGCGCTCTGCGCGGGCTGGGGGCCGCGGGCAAGGGGCGGGGCGGGCTGAGGGCATGAACAGGCGGGCGGTGATGCGCCGATGTGCTGTCGGACCGAGAGAACCGACCTGCGCACGACATCACGACAGACGGGGCCGCCATCATGCTGTTTTCGCCGCTGGGACGACTGAAGAAGATCAACCTGCTCAACACCGGCTACCCGGTGGCGGTGGACTTCGGGGTCTCGGCGCTGAAGGTGCTTCACATCGCCCCCGGCGAGGGGGACAAGGGGCTCAAGCTCGTGTGCGCGGCGATGGTGGAGACGCCCGACGACATCGCGGGCGACCACACCAAGCGGGTGGCCTTCCAGGCCGCGGAGCTCCTCAAGCTCTCCAAGCAGCTGGAGCTGAAGGGCAAGCGGGCCGTCTGCGGCATCCCCGCGGTGCAGACTTTCTGCAAGCACATGCAGTTCCCCAAGTCGGACGCCACGCCGGTGGCGGCCCTGGTCAAGGCCGCGGTGCCGACGCAGGTCGGCTGCCACCCCGAGGCCCTGCTGTACCGCCACGTGGAGGTGCCCACCGCCGGGACGAGCGGCAAGAACGAGGTGATCTGCCTCGCGGCGTCGCGCGAGCTGGTCACGCGGCTGATGGGCGCGCTCAGCGCGGCGAAGATGGAGCCGGTGGGGATCCACCCCGAGTTCCACGCCATGCTGCGGGCCTTCACCGTCGGCGTCGCCGCGGATGGGCAGGAGGCGGACGGGGCGACGCTCTATCTGGATCTGGGGGCGGGGGCGACCAAGGTCGTGATCGCCCACGGCCCGGCGATGGTCTTCGCCAAGACGGTGACCCTCGGCGGCCGGCACATGGACCAGGCGCTCTCGCGGGGGCTGAAGTGCTCCGTCGCGGAGGCCAGGGCGAAGCGGCTGGCGGCCAAGGTGCTGACGTCGGCGCCCTCAGCGCCGGCCTCGCGGCCCGTCGATGGGGAGGACGCGGGCGGGGGCATGGCGATGCTCAGCGCGGCGATGGCCAAGCACGAGGGGGGCGGCGAGGCGGCCCCCGCCGCGAGCGCGGCCGTCGCGGACCGCGCGGTCCCGCCCGCTGATAGGGTCGATCTGAGCGCCCAGCTCGAGACGCTCACCGACGAGGTGGCGATGTGCCTGCGGTACCACGAGTCGCTCTTCCCCGGCAAGCGCGTCGGGCGGGCGGTGCTGGTGGGGGGCGAGGCGCGGCACCGCGGCCTGTGCCAGGCGGTGGCCCGCGCCATCCGCCTGCCCACGCAGATCGCCGACCCCCTGGCGCGGGTGGCGCGGACGGGAAGCGAGCCGTGCATCGGGACGGTCATGATCGGCTCGCAGCCCGGATGGACGGTGGCGCTCGGCTTGTGCGTGTCGCCGACGGACCTGTAAGGACGCCCGGAGGGGCCGGGGCGGGGCGCGGGCGCACGGGCGTGCCGCGGGCAGTCGCAAGTAAGGAGCGTCAGGGATGAACCCGCTGAAGCCGAACTACGCCCCGGGCCTTCGGAGCGATCCGATGGGCTCGAGCTTCCTCCCCGAGGACTACCTGCGGCAGAAGCAGGAGCGGCGGGGGAACCTGATCTCGCTGGCGCTGTTCTGCATCGTGATGTTCGCGGTGACGGGCGCGTTCTTCGTCACCAACCGGCAGTGGACCAGCGTCAAGGCCCGGCAGCGGGAGATCAACCTGCTGTACACGCAGGAGGCCAAGAAGATCGAGCAGCTCAAGGCGCTGGAGGCCCAGAAGACCGAGATGCTCGGCAAGGCGGAGATCACCGCCGCGCTGATCGAGCGCGTCCCGCGGTCGATCCTGCTGGCCGAGCTCATCAACCGCATGCCCGAGCAGCTGACCCTGACGGACCTGGAGCTGATCGGCAAGCGCGTGCAGGATGCGCCGTCGGTGGCCGCCAAGAGCTCGCAGCCGGCCCGGGCCCGCTCGCTGGCGGGCAAGGGCGGCGGCAAGGGGAAGGGCGGGGCGAAGGAGCCCCCGCCGGCCCCCAAGCCGGTGGCCCCGCGGTACGACTTCCAGATCGTCCTGGAGGGCCTGGCGGCGGACGACGCGTTCGTGGCGGACTACCACACGGCCCTGAAGCAGTGCCCGCTGCTGGAGAACGTGGACCTGCTGAGCACCGCGCAGGTCAAGATCGACGACACGATCCGCCGCAAGTTCAAGATCGAGGCGACGATCCGGCGGTCGGCGGACGCGCGGAACATCCAGCCGCTGAAGATCCCGCGGAACGACCCCTTCGGCGCGACCGCGATCGGGCCCGACGGCCGGCCGGTGGCGCAGCCCGCGAGCTGGACGAAGCGGCTGGGCATCACCCCCGGCAACCCGCCCAGGCCGCGCGTGCAGGACGGCCCGGCGATCGAGAGCACGCTGGTGGAGGACGGGGACCACGCGACGGCGGACGCGACGCCGAGGGAGGAGTGAGGCGATGAACATGGCTGCAAGCCCCGTGCTCAGGCAGGGGTTCTTCTTCGCGGTGCTGATCGCGGTGCCGGTGGCGAGCTTCTTCCTGGTCTTCAAGCCGCAGAACGCGGAGATCGACCGGGCCAAGAAGGAGATCGAGCACAAGCAGGGCATGCTCGAGAAGCTGCGGCAGGCGACCAGCCGCAGCGAGGACCTGGCCAGGGCCAACGAGCAGATCGCCGAGTCGATCGCGGCCATCGAGGCCAAGCTGCCGACCACCAAGGAGATGGACAGCATCCTGCGGCAGCTGGCCGCGCTGGCGGCGGAGAACAACCTCGTCGTGCCGACCTTCAAGAAGGGCGAGCGGCCGCTCCAGGCCGGCCTGGCGATGGAGCAGCCGCTGGACATCGAGATCCGGGGGGACTTCGACGGCTTCTACGCGTTCCTCCTCCGCTTGGAGCAGCTGCCGCGGATCACGCGGATCTCCAAGCTCGACATCGAGCGGTCCACGGACGTCGACGGCGAGATGAAGGCCAAGTGCGTCCTGAGCATTTATTACCAGCAGGACGGGAGCGACGGCAAATGAGCATGAGCGGCGATGGAACCGATCACATGGACCCGATCCTCTCCGGCCCCGACGCCGAGGGGCAGGGCTCGGAAGACGTCTCCGCGGCCGCGCTGCGGATGGACCTGCTGGGCGCCTCGCCGGAGGCCGCCGCGGCCGCCGCGGCGCCGCCGAAGTCCCGGCTCAGCGGCCAGATGGCCCTGCTGGGGATGGTGCTCGTCGCCGGCGCCGGCGCCCTGCTGGCGATGCGGTACCTGGGCATGGGGCCCCGCTCCAGCCAGGCCGAGTCCGTCAAGATCGACTACGAGCTGAACGGCTCCGCCTCCGGCGCGGACCACAACCGCGTGCTGGCGGACCTGTCGGCGAACCGCTCCGCGGAGCAGGTCCCGCCGGACCAGGTGCAGCGCAACCCCTTCAAGATCGCCGGCGCCCTCGAGGGCGAGGCCCCGCCCCCGGCGGACAAGCCCGCCGCGGTTGACCCGGAGATCGCCCGGCGCGAGCGCGAGGCCGCGGCGAGGCGGCAGGAGATCGACCGCGCCTTCGCCTCCCTCGAGCTGCACACCGTGCTGGCCGGGAGCAACCCGGTCGCGCGGATCAGCGGCGAGACCGTCCGCGTCGGCGACACCGTCGCCGGCCACTTCCGGGTGGTGGACATACAGGGGCGCAGCGTGTCGCTGGAGTGCGACGGCAAGACCTACGTCCTGAGCCTGGCCGAGGACGGCGCCAAGGGCGGCAAGAACCCCCGCCCGCGCAAGTAAGTGAGTCACCATGCCGCGAGTTGACATCGACAGCCTGCTCAACGATCTCGGCGTCGGCAAGCCCGACGGCTGGCGGCCCGGCAAGGGCGGCGACAAGTCCCTGCCACCGGTCTTTGAGTCGGTCTCCTTCGATGATGAGCCCCGCCCCGGCCACGCCGGGGCCGCCGCCGACGGCGCCGGGGCCGCTGCGTCCCCCGGCGGCGGGGCGGGCGCCGGGCAGCAGGGCGCGGCCGGCGGCGCCGAGCCCGCGGACGCCTACACCGACCTCGCGGCGTTCCTGCAGGCCCGCGGCGCGGCCACCGCGCAGCAGGTCACCACCGCGCAGAACATCATCAAGGCCTCCCCGGGCCGGCGCCTGACGGAGGTGCTCATCGAGCAGGGGGCGGACGAGGAGGCGATCCAGCGCGCCGTCGCCGAGCTCGCCGGGGTCCCCTTCGAGCGGATCGACCTGGAGAAGGGGCTCGACGGCGGCTTCGACGGCAAGATGCTCCAGCGGCTGACGCCGGAGTTCTGCAAGGAGCACATGGTGCTCCCGCTGCGCGTGCTGGACGCGGGGCCGGGGCTGCCCGGGCGCGTGGTGGTGGGCGCGACCCGCCCCGACGACGTCTTCCTCCTCGACGAGGTCCGCCGGCGCCTCGGCGGCATGCCGCTGAAGCTGGTGGTGGTGACCGCCTTCGACGTCCGCGGCGCCCTGGAGATCGTCGGTCAGGGGGAGCAGGACACCGGCGGGGTGGACATCAACTCGATCCTGGCCGAGGTGGAGGAGGGGGACGTCCAGGTTGACAACAAGGCCAGCCACTCCCAGGAGGTGGACCTCGAGAAGGAGGCCGGCGAGAGCCCGGTCATCCGCTACGTCAACTACATCATCCAGACGGCGGTGAAGGAGGGGGCCAGCGACATCCACATCGAGCCGGCGGACAAGAAGCTCAAGGTCCGCTTCCGCATCGACGGCGAGCTGTACGAGATGATGAACCCGCCGGCCTCCATGGCCGCGGCCATCACCAGCCGCCTGAAGATCATGGCGAACCTGGACATCTCCGAGCGCCGCCTCCCGCAGGACGGCCGCATCCGCTGCACGGTCCAGGGCCGCAAGCTCGACCTGCGCCTCTCGACGCTCCCCAACGGGCACGGCGAGAAGGTCGTCATGCGTATCCTGGACACCAAGAGCATCAACGTGCAGCTCGAGGACCTGGGCTTCGACGAGACGACCTACCAGGTCTGGAAGCACCAGATCGACATGCCCCACGGCATCCTCCTGGTGACCGGCCCGACCGGCTCGGGCAAGACGACGACGCTGTACTCGTCGCTTCGCCAGGTGGACAAGGTGTCGATGAACGTCTGCACCGTCGAGGACCCGGTGGAGTACCACCTCGACGGGATCACCCAGACCCAGACGCACGACAAGATCGGGATGACCTTCGCGGCCGCGCTCCGCGCCCTGCTCCGCCAGGACCCGGACGTGATCATGGTCGGCGAGATCCGCGACCACGAGACGGCCCACATCGCCGTCCAGGCCGCGCTCACCGGCCACCTGGTCCTCTCGACCCTGCACACCAACGACGCCCCCAGCTCCATCACCCGGCTGGTCAACATCGGCCTGGAGCCCTTCCTCGTCGGCGCGGCGATCAACGGCGTGCTCGCCCAGCGCCTCGTCCGCCGCCTCTGCGCCCACTGCAAGCAGCAGGCCCGCCCCAGCGAGGAGCGGGCCGAGTACCTCCAGATGCAGGGGATGGACCCCGACGGCGTCTTCATCGCCAAGGGGTGCGACCGCTGCCGCAACTCCGGCTACTCCGGCCGCGTCGGCATCTACGAGCTGCTGACGGTGGACGACCAGCTCCGCGACGTCATCGCCCGCAACCCCAACGTCGCCGAGTTTCGCCGCATGTGCATCGAGCGCGGCATGGTCACCCTCCGCGAGGACGGCATGCGCAAGGTCGCCAAGGGCCTGACCACCGTCGAGGAAGTCCTCCGCGTCACCGAGGCGCACTGAACCCCCCGATAGCATGCATCAAGGGAGCCCCGAGCGCGAGCTCGGGGTCGTCCGTCCCGATGCGGCCCATTGCCGGCCGGGCTTGCATGACGTGGCCGATCCGGTTCTCATGCACCGCCGCAGGAAGGTTGGTCGCATGCTCCGCCGGTTCCGACGAGCACGCTTTTCCCGCCGCGCCGCCGCGAGCGATGATGGCGTCAGCGTGCGCGTCCGGCGTCGTGGCGACGTTCTGTATATGAGGGGCCGCAGGCGGCTCCTCTGGGAGGGCAGGATCTTTCGCCCGCTCAGCATCATCTGGCTGGGGCCCCGCGGCGGGCGCCGCTGGATGCCGCGCATCAGCACGAGACGATCTCGAGGGAGGAGGAGAACGAGATCGTCCGCGATATTCTCGGGGCGCTCCAGGTCCTCGGCTTTCGCGCGGAAATCCCTGATCCTCACAAGTGGGATGATGCGCCCGAGCCTCCACGGTTCCTCAAGCGCACATACTCCGTCGCCACGTCCGAAGACGGCCGGGTCGAGGTTTCCATCGACACATCCGCCAATCGCCTCAGTTGGGTGCGGTATCGCTCCCCGGAGGGCGAGCTTCGTTTAGGCTCCGAGCTCGCTGGTCGGCCCTTTGGGCTCATCGTCTACCTCAGCTCAGAGGAGAACTGGCGTTCGGGCGCGCCCCTTGCGGCGTCGGATAAGGCTCGGGTCGCTGCGCACCTCGCCGCGGCCATCCGGGTTCTCGTCGGAGAGCCGTTCATCGACTGAAGAACGGCAACGCGCCCGCCGCGACGCGCCCCGGCCCCGCCGAACCCCCCGCCCCCACCCCGCGTATCGTCCCCGCGGCGGCGGCATCGCCGCGCGCGGGGACACGCGGGAATGAATGGTGGCGGGGGGACAGGAGCCCAACATGGTCCACCGGAGACTCTCCGCGGCGGGGATGCTCGCGATCCTCGCCTCTCTCGCCGCCGGCGGCTGCACCGCGGTGCTCCTCGCCGGCGCGGGGGCCGCCGCGGGGGTGGGGACGTACAAGTACATCAACGGCAGCCTCACCTCCATCGAGGAGGCGAGCATCGACGAAACCTGGGCCGCGGCCCGCAGCGCGGTCGCCGGCCTCGAGCTCGCCACCCGCACCGCCGCCAAGGATGCGCTCGCCGCCCGGCTCGTCGCCGAGCAGGCCGACGGCACGGACGTCAAGATCAACCTGGAGCGCAAGGGGGATCGGCTCACCGAGGTGTCGATCCGCGTCGGCTTCTGGGGCGACGAGGCCGCCTCGCGCCTCATCCTCGACCGGATCCGCGCCGCCCTCGGGGCCACGCCCGAGCCCTAGCGCCTCCCCGGGGGCTTGCGTGAGGGGGTCTTGCATGGGGGCTTGCGTCCTTTCGCCCGATCCGGTTCCATATACGGCAGGCAAGGGAGGTCCGCCGATGCGATCGAGCGTGCGCTGCGTTGCTGGGGTTCTGCTCTTGAGTTCCGCGCTGGCCGCGACGGCGGCGATGGCGCAGCAGGGCGCACCTCCCCCGGCGGCCGCGCCCGCGGCGGTCCCCCCCGGCGAGGTCCACGGCGGGCCGGTTGACGAGTACCTCCAGCGGGCCGTCCGCTACGGCTTCTCGGGCGCGGCCCTCGTCGCCAGGGACGGCAAGGTCATCCTCGCCCGCGGCTACGGCCCGGCCGAGCGAGGCTTCGGCGGGCAGAGCGGCATCCCCAACACCGCCTCGACCCGCTTCGACATCGGCTCGATCTCCAAGCAGTTCACCGCCGCGGCGATCCTGCGCCTCCAGATGCAGGGCAAGCTCAGCATCGACGACCCGGTGTCGAAGTTCTTCGATGAGACCGTCGTCCTCCAGATCCCCGAGGAGTCGCGCCGGATCACCCTCCACCAGCTCATGACCCACACCTCCGGGCTGCACGGCGGCGCGGACCTGCGGAACGTGGACCTGTACGACCGCGACGCCGTCGTCGCGGCCTGCCTCTCGGCGCGGACCATGTTCGCCCCCGGCGCCTCCTTCGGCTACGCGAACACCAACTACTTCGTCCTCGCCGCCGTCGTCGAGCGCGTCAGCGGCATGCCCTTCGAAGAGGCGATGCGCGAGCTCGTCTTCGCGCCCGCCGGCATGGCCGACACGACCTTCTGCGGCGACGAGTCGGCCGACGACGTCGCCTGCGGCCACGAGGACGTCCCCGGCCAGGACGGCGAGACGCTCGGCGACATCGGCCCGGCGAACCTGCGTCCGTTCACCTGGGGGCACAAGGGTGCCACCGGCGTTCTCACCACCGTGCTCGACCTCCACCGCTGGCACGAGGCCCTCAAGGCCGACGCCGTCCTCTCCGCCGAGGCGAAGAAGGTCTTCTTCACCCCCGTCCGCCAGCAATACGCCTGCGGCTGGCAGGTCGCCCGCGACGAGAACGACGACCGCCTCATGATGATCCACCACGGCGGGACCACCGTCGGCTTCGAGGCGTGCTTCGCCCGCTGGGCCGAGGACGGCGCAGAGAAGGGTCGGCCCGGCGCGGATCGCGGCGTGGTCATCCTGCTGATGAACAGCCGGCGCGGGCTGGGAAACCGGCTGCAGAGCGTCATGGCCAAGTTCGCCCTCGCCCGCCCGGACGCCGTTCTCCCCGAGCTCCCGCCGAAGCCGGTGGAGGTGGATCTTGCCGCGCTGGAGCGCATGGCCGGCACGTACCGGCTCCCTTCCGGCGGGGCCATCGAGCTGAGCGTGCAGGAGGGAAAGCTCATCGCCTCCCCCGCCGGGCAGGACGCCTCGGCGCTGCTGAACCTGCCGACGCCGCACCTGGCGCCCGTCCTGGCTCGCGCGAGCGGCCGCGCCCAGCAGGCGCTCAAGGGATGGCTCACCGGCGATGAGCGCGACATGGCGGCCTACACCGCCTCGATTCACGACGCCGTCCCGAAGGACGCCGCGGACCGGTGGACCCAGAAGTGGTCCGCCGCCTCGCGCCCCGAGAACCCGCTCACCGCCGTCGAGGTCCTCGGGTCGTTCGTCGGCGAAGAGGGGCTCCAGACCGCCGTGCGGCTGCGGTACCAGGATGCGGACGAGGTCGTCCGGATCTTCTGGCGTCAGGATCAGGTCTACGGCATCGGGCCCTACGACGTCATGGAGGGGATCCGCACCGACCCGGCCATCGACAGCGGCGATCCGGCGGCCCTGGGCGCATCCGACGGCCCCTCCGGCCCCCCCGGCCGAATCCGCGGCCTGGCCGTCCATCTCCTGCCGGAGTCCCCATCCTCCTTCGCCTCCATGGACCCCGAGAAGTGGACCGTCCTGCGCATCACCGCCCAGCCCGCCGAGGGGGCGGCGGTGCAGTCGATCCTCATTCGCACCGAGGGCCAGGCCGCGGAAGCCAAGCGGGAGCAGTAGGCAGGACCTGAAAACTCCCCGGATCGGGGGTTTTCCAGGGCTCCGGGCGACCCGGTGCGGTAGACTGCGCAGGCCCTTGTGTTGGAGCCGTCCATGAGCGAGATGCCAGCCGGCCGGTCGTCACCATCCGCTTCGGATATCGAGTCGGTGCTCCACGAGCACCGCGTCTTCGCCCCGCCATCCCCGGAGCAGGTCGGGACGCGCCGGTGGCACATCGGCTCCATGAAGGAGTACGAGCACCTCTACCGGGCGTCGATCGACGATCCCGAGCGCTTCTGGGCCGATTGCGCCGCCTCGCTGCACTGGTTCACCCCCTGGTCGAAGATCCTCCAGTGGGACCCGCCGGACGCCAAGTGGTTCGTCCGCGGCACGACCAACGCCGCGTACAACTGCCTCGACCGCCACGTCCTCGCCGGCCACGGCGACGACACCGCGATCATCTGGGAGGGGGAGCCGTACCCCGACGGCGGCAGCCCCGAGGTCCGCCGCCTGACCTACCGGGAGCTGCTCGCCGAGAGCTGCAAGCTCGCCAACGTGCTGCGGGCCCTGGGCGTGAAGCGCGGCGACGTCGTGACGATCTACATGGGGATGGTCCCCGAGCTGGCGATCGCCATGCTGGCCTGCGCCCGCATCGGCGCGACGCACTCGGTCATCTTCGGCGGCTTCAGCGCCCAGGCCATCGCCGACCGCGTCGCCGACGCCGCCAGCAAGGTCATCATCACCTGCGACGGCGCGTGGCGCCGCGGCAAGGTGGTCCCGCTGAAGGAGAACGTGGACGCCGCCTGCGCCTCCCTCGATGGGGCCGGCTACAACGTCGAGCACGTCATCGTCTTCCGCCGCTGCGGCAACCCCACCGCCTGGCACGTCTCCGGCAAGGACGGCGGGCGCGACCACTGGTGGCACGACCTGATGATGGTCGCCCCCGCCTGGTGCGAGGCCGAGCGGATGGACTCGGAGGACATGCTCTTCCTCCTCTACACCTCCGGCTCCACCGGCAAGCCCAAGGGCATCGTGCACACCACCGGCGGGTTCCTGGTCTTTGCGGCCACCACCGCCCGCTACGTCTTCAACCTCATGTCCGACACCGCCGGCGGCCGCACCGCCTCCGGCCGCGGCCAGGTCTTCTGGTGCACCGCCGACATCGGCTGGGTCACCGGGCACTCCTACGTCCTCTACGGCGTCATGCCCAACCGCGTCCCGACGGTCATGTACGAGGGCGCCCCCGACTTCCCCCGCCCGGACCGCTTCTGGGACATCGTCGAGCGGCACAAGGTCACCCAGCTCTACACCGCCCCCACGGCGATCCGCGCCTTCATGAAGTGGGGCGACGAGCACCCCGCGAAGCACGACCTCTCCAGTCTCCAGGTCCTCGGCTCCGTCGGCGAGCCGATCAATCCCGAGGCGTGGATGTGGTACCACCGCCACATCGGGCGCGAGCGCTGCCCCATCGTGGACACCTGGTGGCAGACCGAGACCGGCGGCCACATGATCACCCCGCTCCCCGGCGCGACGCCGACCAAGCCCGGCAGCTGCACGCTCCCGTTCTTCGGCATCGACGCCGCGGTCGTCAACGACGCCGGCGAGGAGCGGCCGCCGAACCACGGGGGCCTGCTGGTGGTCCGCAAGCCCTGGCCGGGGATGATCCGCGGGATCCACGGCGACCGCGAGCGTTTCATCTCGACGTACTTCTCGCGCGTGCACGCCCCGGGGGATCCCTCCAGGCCGTATTACTTCAGCGGCGACGGCGCCCGGCGCGACGAAGACGGGTACTTCTGGATCATGGGCCGGGTGGACGACGTCATCAACGTCGCCGGCCACCGCCTGGGCACCATGGAGGTCGAGTCGGCGCTGGTCAGCCATCCCGCGGTCGTCGAGGCCGCGGTCGTCGGCATGCCCCACGAGGTGAAGGGGACCGGGATCGCCGCTTTCTGCACCCTTGCCCCCGGGTTCTCCCCTGGCGACGACCTCCGCGACCAGCTCCGGGTCCACGTCGGCGATCAGATCGGCGCCATCGCCAAGCCGGACATGATCCGCTTCACGCCCAGCCTCCCCAAGACGCGCAGCGGCAAGATCATGCGCCGCCTGCTGCGCGACATCGCCGCCGGGGTCGAGGGGACGAAGCAGGACACCACCACGCTGGAGGACTACTCGGTGCTCGTCAGGTTGCGCGAGAGCGAGGAGGGATAGCCCGACGGCTGAAACCAGGTGGGGGAGGGGGCGTACAGTCGCGGGGCGATCCGCCCCGGGAGGCCCGGCGGCGCGGCCGCGCCACGGCGCGACGGCCGCAAACGCTGCCGCCGGCTCATTCATTCACGGAGACCAGAAGATGATGAAGCTTGTGCTGAGTACGCTTGTGTTCCTGTGCCTGTCCGCCGCGCTCGCGGCCGGCGCGCTGGCGCACCCGCGCCAGGGCCAGCCCGAGACCCCCGCCAAGCCCGAAACCCAGACCCCGTCCCCGGAGGCCAAGCCCGTGCCCGACACCGCGCCCGTCTACGTCAAGCTGACGACCACCATGGGGGACATCTACCTCGAGCTCGACCGCGAGAAGGCGCCCATCACCACGGCCAACTTCCTGGCCTACACCGAGAAGGGCCACTACGACGGCACCATCTTCCACCGCGTCATCCCCAACTTCATGATCCAGGGCGGCGGCTTCGACAAGGACATGAAGCAGAAGCCGACCGACAAGCCCATCAAGAACGAGTGGCAGAACGGCCTGAAGAACGTCCGCGGCTCCATCGCCATGGCCCGCCTGGGCAACCAGCCCGACTCGGCCACCAGCCAGTTCTTCATCAACGTCGTCGACAACGCCGCCCTCGACATGCCCCGCGACGGCGCGGGCTACGCCGTCTTCGGCCGCGTCGTCGCCGGGATGGACGTCGTGGACAAGATCAAGAACGTCCGCACGACCCGCAAGCCCCCGCACGCCGACGTCCCCGAGGAGCCCGTCGTGATCACCAAGGCCGAGAAGGTCGCCGCCGACGCCGTCCCGACCGAGGGCCAGGACTGACCCGGTTCGGCTGCGCCATCCACCGCACACGGCCGGCGCGTAGCGCCGGCCGTTTTTCTTTGCCCGCGAGGGAAGCCCGGGCGGGGGCTCGGTGTGGAGCGCTCCCACGCGCTGCTTCGTCCGAAGAAGGTCCGCCACCCAGGGACAGGAAGCGCGGAGAAGATGAAGAACCTTTAGTGCGAAGGCCACGATGGCCGCGACGTGAAAGCACGAAGGCGGTCGGCGGCGAACGCGGGGCGGCGGCGCTTGCGGTGAGGAGTGGGGGGGCGACGACGGTCAAAGCGGCCGGCGCCTGAACCCGCCCCAAATCCATGCATCCCCGCCCCCCCCCTTCAACCCCGTTCCCCTCTTCTCTGTGTCCCATCCGGGTCTCGGCGCCTCTGTGGTGAATCTCCTTTTTTTCTTGATTTTTCGGCGATCCGACGGCCGCCTGATGCGCGGACATCCCTCCCCTTCTCGCCGCACTGGACGCGGCCGGGAATGCAGAGCGACCGAACCCCGGGGGCCGTACGCCTTGCGATCAGTGCAACGCTCTTCCCCGCGAGGTGTAAATGAGAACTCACGGCCCCGCCCCCAAGTCCATCTTCATGCGGCAAAATCATGGCCATGTCTCTGGGTGATGGCTTGACGCGAGCCAAAGAATCCCGATACTGATGGCTGCAAACTTGACGTGCAGCGCGGAGGACTCGCGGTGATTCCGAAGGACCGGAGACGCGTCGGGTGGCAGGGGCGGCGGGGGGCCGCTCCGGCCGCGGTCGCGGCCCCGGGCCGCGGGTCTCCGCCGCCGATCCCGTTCTGTACGTAGCACAATGATGTGCGAAAGCGGCCGCGCGCCCCTCGGCGCTCGCGAGGCCGCAGCAGGGCTGTCGGCCGTCGGGTCCGGCGGCCGCCGGCATAGTGAACGAGCCCGCCGGCGCACACGATGTGCCCCGGGCCGGCCGGGCTCTCGATGAGATTCGTTTCATAGACCCGCGGTATCTTCGGGGTAAGGTGCGCCCATCGCCCAGTTGGCGGGCCAGGGTTCCTGGGGGAGCACGAGGTCAGTCTCGGAGCGGGGCTCATGCGTGCGCCGGAGTTCGAGAACGGTCGTCAGCATCGCCGGTCGGCGCCCCGGATCGCGGGCCGTCGCCCGCGGCCGGCGTTGCCCGTGGCACGGAACAGCGAGGGGTTGAAGCAATGACGCGTGCGCAATCCAGGATGGTGGCCGCGCTGGACTCCCCGACACGGGTCCGCGCCCGTGAGTCAACCCGGCCCGCGCGCCGTGAAGCCGCGCCGGACCTCGCCGGTATCTTCGAGTGCTCCCCCGTGCCCATGGCTGTCGCGTCGTCCGAGGGCCTCGTCCAGCGAATGAACGCCGCGATGGAGATGCTGCTGGCCGACGCCGGCGCCGCGCCCGCCGGCCCCGCCGCGGACCCGCTGCGCGCCCTCACGCTCGATCAGGTCGTCCCCATTCCGCTCCCCGAGATCGCCCCCGTCGCGGAGGTCCTCGGCGGGCGCCGGCGCGCCGCCTCCTTCGACGCCGTTCTCGGCGCGGCCGAGTCCGCCCGCCTCGCCAGGGTGACGATCTGCACCCTCCGCCCCGGCGCCGCCGCGCCCCCGGCGCTGGTCACCGTCGAGGACCGCACCGGCCAGCGCCGCGCCGAGGCCCGCGCCGCCGAGCTGGACCACCAGCTCCGCCACGTCGCCCGCCTCTCCCTCGCCGGCGAGCTCTGCGGCTCCCTGGCGCACGAGATGGGCCAGCCCCTCGCCGCCGTCGCCAACTACACGCAGGCGGCCATCATGCAGCTCACCAGGCAGGGCCGCGCCGGCGACTCCCTCTCGCACCTCCACGCCGCCGACGCCGCCGCCCAGCGCGCCGCCCGCGTCCTCCGCAACCTCGCCGGCTTCGTGCGCGCCGGCCGGTGCGAGCGTCAGCGCGAGAACCTGTGCGACCTCGTCGCCGAAACCCGCGAGCTGATCAACGCCGCGGCCGCCTCCGCCGGCCTCCGCGCCGACGTGCAGGTGCTCGGCGACTCCCTCCCGGTTCACATCGATCGCGTGCAGATCCAGCAGGTGCTCCTGAACCTGGTCCGCAACGCCGCCGAGGCGACCCGCGCCGCGGCCGACGGGGCAGCGGGCGGGGGCAGTGGGGGGGGCGGTGGGGGGGGCGAGGGAGGCGGGCCGGTGCTCGTCCGCGTCTGGTCGCCCGAGGAGGGCGTCGCCGAGGTGGCGGTCCGCGACGCGGGGCCGGGCCTGCCGGCGGCGGTGCTGGAGCGGCTCTTCACGCCGTTCTTCACGACCAAGCCGCGGGGGATGGGGCTGGGCCTGGCGATCTGCCGCTCGATCATCGAGGCGCACGGCGGCGAGCTCCGGGGGGAGAACAACCCGCCCCCGGCGCCCGGCGCCACGTTCCGAATCCGGCTTCCCATTCAGACCAACCCGGGAGAAAAGAGCTATGACGGCTGAACCAACTGTGTTCCTCATCGACGACGACGCGGCGGTGCGTGACTCGCTCAAGGCCCTCCTCTCCTCGGTGGGCCTGCCGGTCAAGACCTTCGCATGCGCCGAGGACTACCTCGCCGCGATGGACCCCGACTCCCCCGGGTGCATCGTCGTGGACGTGCGCATGCCCGGCTCCGGCGGCCTGGGCCTGCAGCGCCGCCTCGTCGAGATGGGCGTCGAGACCCCGATGATCTTCATCACGGCCTACGCGGAGGTCCCCGCCGCGGTCGGCGCCATGAAGAACGGCGCGGTGGACTTCCTCGAGAAGCCCTGCAGCAACGAGCTCCTCCTCGAGCGCATCCGCGAGGGCTTCGAGCGCGACGCCCGCCAGCGCGTGGACCGCAAGGCCCGCGACGAGGCCCGCGGCCGCGTCGCCGGCCTCTCCCGGCGCGAGCGCGAGGTCCTCGACCTCATCCTCGCCGGCCGCCGCACCAAGCAGATCGCCGCCGAGCTCTTCCGCACCGAGAAGACCATCGAGTTCCACCGCCGCAACATCATGCGCAAGACCGGCGCCAAGTCCGTCGTCGAGCTCGCCCGCCTCGCCGAGGCCGCCCGCGAGCTCTCCGCCCAGGCCCAGGCCCCCGCTCCGCCCGAGCCCGTCGTCGCCATCGCCGGCAACGGCGCCCGGCACGCCTCTTCCCGCGCGTAGCCCCGCGCGCCGCCGTGCGCCCCGGCTCTCTCACCGCCTGAACGCCGGCCGCCATGATGCGGCCGGCTACACTGGGCCATGCCGCCTCGAAGCGAGCCCCGACGCGTCCGCGCGCCGGCACGCCCCCTCGCGCGTGCCGCGGCCGCCGCGTTCTGCCTCGTCGCCGTCGCCGGGTGCGCCACGCCCATCGTCCTCACCGCCGGCCTGACCATGGCCCAGGCGGGCACCTCCGCCTTCATCCGCGGCGAGCTCGTCTCCGCCCGCCAGGCCGACCTCGAGACCGCCTGGGCCGCGACCCTCGACGCCCTCGACGAGCTCCGCTTCGACCTCCAGGTCGTCCGCCACCCCGATGAGCCCGAGCGCCAGGGGCGCAGCGCCTACGTCGCCGCCGAGGACCGCGGCGGCCCCCGCATCCGCGTCAAGCTCGAGCGTGCCTCCGAGGCCGTCACCCGCATCAAGATCCGCGTGGACGTCCTCGGCGACCAGGCCCTCTCGCGCCTGGTCCTCTCCCGGATCGACGCCCGTCTCCCCCCGCCACCGAGCGTCCGGCCCCCGCACGACCGGGCGATCGAGGTCGACTACTTCGAGAGCGCGGGCGAGCGCGACCTCGAACCCCGCGACTGGCTCGACGGCTGACGGTCGCCGCCGCCCGTTCCCAGCAGGATCCGTCGCTGCGGGTTCGACAGCCCCAGCTCCGCCACCGCCGCGGCATCCATCCACTCCCCCCGCGCCGGCCTCCGCCGCCCGAACCGCACCGACCAGACCCGGAAGTGCACCAGACGGTGCGACGTCGTGTGCACGAACGCCCCCGCCGGCGCGACGGCCGATTCCGCAACCCCCGCGAACGCCGCGACCTCCGCGGCAGTGGGGGGGCGGTCCGCGCGCTCCAGCGTCGGCGCCTGCCACAACCCCGCCCACATCGACCCCGACGCCCCCCTCTCCACCTCCTCCCCCGCGGACCGCGCCGGCCTCTGCTCCACAAGCACCTTCCCCCGCGGCCCGTCCGCCGCGACCACGCACGCGAAGTAGATCTCCCGCCGCGCCGCCGCCCGCTTCGGAAGCGGGACCTGCTCCTGCGTCCCCGCTCCCCGCGCCAGGCACAAATCCCTCAGCGGGCACGCCTCGCACCGCGGCGATCGCGGCGTGCACACCGTCGCCCCCAGCTCCATCAGCCCCTCGTTGAACACCCCCGGCTTCCCCGCCGCGGCCACCAGCGCGCCCGCCCGCTCCCACGCCCACCGCTGCGCCGCCGGCGATGCCGGGTCCGCCCCGCGGCGCGACCGGTTCTCCACCCGCATCAGCACCCGCATCACGTTCCCGTCCACGATCGGCGCTGCCCGCCCGAACGCGATCGACGAGATCGCCCCCGCCGTGTACCGCCCGACCCCCGGCAGCCGCCGCAGGTCCTCCACATCCTCGGGGATCCGCCCGCCCCACTCCGCGACCACGGCCTTCGCCGCCGCGTGCAGGCTCCGGGCCCGGCGGTAGTACCCCAGCCCTGACCACAGCCCCAGCACCTCCCCCTCCTCCGCCGCGGCCAGCGCGTGCACCGTCGGGAACCGCTCGATGAACGCCCCGAACCGCTCGACGACCCGCGACACTTGCGTCTGCTGCAGCATCGCCTCCGACACCAGCGCGTGGTACGGGTCCCGCGACGGGCCCTTCGGCCGCCACGGCAGCTCGCGCGCGTTGCCTCGGAACCACCGCTCCACCGCCGCGGCGATCGCGCCGTCGCGTTCCGTTGTGCTCACCGCCACCGCGCTGCGTCGTCGGGCCATTCGCGGCAACGATAGCCGCCGGCCCCCGCCCTCACCGCCGCTCCAGCGCCTCCAGACGCGAGCGGTGCTCCGCCGCCCGCTCCGGCCGCTCCCACGCCGTGTACAGGTCGATCAGCGCCCGCAGCGTCTCCGCGTACCCGGCCTGGTGCGCCACCCCCGCCGTCGAATAGAACTGGTCCGCCGCCAGCAGCGACCGCTCCGCCGCCTCGTACTGCCCCAGCGCGACGCGGGCCCGCCCCAGCTCCAGGTTCAGCGACCCCAGCACCTTCGCCGTCTCCGCCTCCGCCTGCCGCATGTCCGCCTCGGCGACCGCCGCGAGCCGGTTGGCCCGCACCAGCCCGACGCTCGTCCCCACGATCCCCGCCACCAGCGCCAGGAACACCGCCGCCGCCGCGATCACCACCGACTTGTTCCGCCGCGCGAAGACCTTCAGCAGGTACGGCACGCTCGCCCGCCGCGCCGAGATCGGCTCCGCCGACAGGTACCGGTTGATGTCCCGCGCCAGCTCCGCCGCGGACTGGTACCGCCGGTCGCGGTCCTTCTCCAGCGCCTTGAAGACGATCGTCTCGATGTCCCCGCCGAGCTGCGCGTTGATCGTCGTCAGCCGCGCCGGGATCTGGTCCCGCACCACCCGCGTCGCGTCGTACACCGCCACACCCGTCACGTCGTACGGCAGCCGGTCCGCCAGCAGCTCGTACAGGATCACCCCCAGCGCGTACACGTCGCTCCGCGTGTCGATGTCCGCCGGGTCCGCCGCGCACTGCTCCGGCGACATGTACTGCAGCGTCCCGATCAGCTGCCCCACGTCCGTCTGCAGCGTCGTCACCGCGATGTCCGAGTCCGTCGTCCGCGCCACCCCGAAGTCGATCACCTTCGGCTGCCCGATCGACTCCCCGCCCGTCGAGTCGATCAGGATGTTCGCGGGCTTGAGGTCCCGGTGGATCACCCCCTTCTGGTGCCCGTGGTGCACCGCGTCGCACACCCGCACGAACAGCTGAAGCCGCTGCCGCACGTTCAGCTGCTTCGCCTTCGCGTAGTCCGTGATCGACTGCCCCCCCGGGATGTACTCCATCGCGAAGAACGGCGTCGGCCCCAGCCCGTCGTCGTGCGTCCCCGCGTCGTAGACCTGCGCGATCCCAGGGTGCCTCAGCCGCGCCAGCACCTGCGACTCGTACTCGAACCGCTTGAGCGCCGAGCGCGAGGTGATCCCCTGCTTCATCACCTTCAGCGCCACCGTCCGGCGCGGGTGGTCCTGCACCGCCTCGTACACCGCCCCCATCCCCCCGAAGCCGATCAGCCGACGGATCCGGTACCGCCCGATCCGATCCGGCAGGTGCCGCCGGTCCGCCCCCGGCCCCACCACCGTCGCGTCCGAGGCTCCGACCACGCCCCCGTTGCTCCCCGGCGCACCCCCCACCACGACCTCGCCCGCCCCTGCCCGGGGGTTGTACGGTGGCAGCGTCGGCGGCCGGGGCGAGCCCCCCGCCCCGGGGTGCGGGTCGCCAAAGAGCGAAGATCCCCCCGCCGCCTCCGCGCCGCCGACGGGGCCCACCGGGCCGTCCGGGCGGTCGCCTTGGGGTGAATCCGGGATGGGGTGATCGCTGGGCGACATGGCTTCTTCTACGAGTTCGGCCGCGGCGGATGGGCACGCCAGCCGGAGATAAATCGTACCGACCGGGCGCAGGCTCGACCGAACGGATGACAGATCGGCCGTTTCCACCCGGTCGATCCACAACCATCCCCCGGTTCACGCGCTCCGCCGCGCCCCGATCCTGGCTCCCGCGGCAGTGGAGGGGAGGGTGGGGGCGCGGCATGGGACGGACCTGGGCTCCTTGCGGCGGCGGGCCTCACCCCTCCCCGCGGAGCACCCGCGTCACCCCCGCCTTCACCTCCGCCCACTCGCTCTGCGGGGCCTTGTTCACCGTAACCCAGTCCTGATTGAACAGCAGCCCCGCGACGCCCGGCACCGCGAACAGCGCCGGCGCCAGCCGGTACGCCTCCGACACCGCCGCGTCCCGGCTCGCTCCGTCCCCCGGCGCCGGCACATCCGCCGACGAGCGGAACGACACCGGCCCCCGTGTGATCGGGCGGTCCAGCACGCACTTGAGCGCGTTGGGGTTGGGCGTAGGCTGGAACGACCGGACCGTGTAGGGCATCGCATGAATCCCGCATCGCGCGACGAAAAACAGGCAATTCTGGTGCCGCGATCTTAGTTCGGTCGATCCGTGGTTGAGGGCGAGGTAGACTGCGTTGGGCGCGACCGGCGGGGGCGGGAACATACGTTCGAGCGGCTCTGTGTTCCGCCTCCGACGGGCCCCGGGCAGGCCCGGCCGGACCCGGGCGGAGCGGAGAAGACTGAACTCGCGGTCGGGGCGAGGGAGCGCGGTGGCCGGGCGAACCTCTGGCGGGCGGGGGGGGACACTGGGCGATGCTGGACCGATCGATCCAACTCCTCGACCGCCTCGCCACGTACCCCACGTGGCAGGTCATCATCGAACTCGCCGTCATCTGGATGGTCGTGTTCGCGATCGTGCGCTTCGTCCAGGGCACCCGCGCCGCCGGCGCCATCAAGGGGATGCTCTTCGTCCTCGTCACCGCCACCCTGCTGGTCCGCATCGTCGGCCAGCACGAGCGCTTCCTCCGCCTCACCTTCCTCTACGAGCGGTTCCTCGCCCTCCTGGCCATCACCCTCGTCGTCGTCTTCCAGCCCGAGCTCCGTCGCGGCCTCATCCGCCTCGGCGAGACTCCCGTCGGCGGCCTCTTCCGACGCGCCTCCGGCGGCACCGACGCCGTCATCGACGCCATCGTGGACGCCTCCGCCTACCTCAGCAAGCTCCGCTACGGCGGCCTGATCGTCATCGAGCGCGAGGTCGGACTCCGCGGTATCGTCGAGGGCGGCACCGAGATGAACGCCGAGGTCTCCGCCCGACTCCTCCAGACCATCTTCTTCCCCGGCTCCGCCCTCCACGACCTCGCCGTCGTCATCCAGGGCGACCGCATCCTCTCCGCCGGCGTCCAGCTCCCCCTCGCCGAGCCCGAGGAGATGCCCGACGCCGCCCTCGGCTCCCGCCACCGCGCCGCCGTCGGCCTCAGCCGCGAGACCGACGCCCTCGTCGTCGTCATCAGCGAGGAGACCGGCTCCATCAGCCTCTCCGAGCGGGGCCGGCTCGACCGCGGCCTCACCACCGAACAGCTCCGCCAGGAGCTCACCCGCCGCCTCGCCGGCGGCAACAGCGGCGGCGAGGGCTTCGGCGGCGTCGCCGCCAGCCCGCTCGGCCAGGGCCTCGGCAGGCTCGGCAAGCGCGTCGTCTCCGCCGGCCGCGCCGGCGGCAACGGACGCCGCCACGCCCACTCCCAGGCCAAGGCCGACGGCGGCCCGGGGCTCAAGAGCGGCGGGGCCCCCGCGGCCAGCGGCTCGGACCGTCCGGACTAGCTCGCGTCAGGCGCAACGCCAGAGGTAGCACCCCCCGATGTGGTCGGCGATCAAAACGGTCATCCTGGTCACCCTCGTGACCCTGCTCATCTGGCTCTGGGCCGAGGCCGAGGGCCTGCGGTCCGCCACCCTCACCCCCCGCATCCAGTTCGTCGCCCCCAGCGACGACGTCTCCGTCCGCGTCCTGGAGCCCGACCTCCGCTCCGACATCGTCCGCGTCCGGCTCGAGGGCTCCTCCGTCGCCCTCGACGAGGTCGAGCAGGTCCTCCGCTCACCCCTCCGCCTGGTCGCCGGCGTCGGCGGCATCCCCGATGAGCCCGGCGACCACGTCATCCGCCTCCAGGAGGCCATCCGCAACCACCCCGACCTCCTCCGCCGCGGCGTCAGCGTCAGCGACGTCCAGCCACCCACCGCCACCATCCGCGTCGCTCGCCTCGTCACCCGCGACCTCCCCGTCCGCGTGGACCTCACCGGCATCGAGAACGACGGCGAGGTCACCGTCTCCCCCGCCACGGTCCGGGTCACCATGCCCGAGCAGGCCGCGGCCCTCCTCGGCGAGCGCGGCACCGTCGGAGGCGGGCCCGCCGGCGCCCCCGTCGTGACCGCCGTCATCAGCGAGGACGAACGCCGCCTCCTCCGCGACGACGGCCCCCAGACCGTCCGGGCCCAGATCCGCCTCCCCGAGGCCCTCGACGGCTTCGAGCCCGTCCGCGTCGCCACCGACACCGTCCGCGTCACCCTCCGCATCCGCAAGCAGACCGACGAGATCGTCCTCCCCACCGTCCCCGTCTGGATCACCGTCCCCCACACCGAGGGGGACGACTGGGACGTCCGCGTCCTCGACGGCCTCGTCCGCAACGTCACCGTCACCGGCCCCCGCGACCTCATCGAACAGGTCCGCAACCGCGAGCTCGTCCCCATCGCCTTCGTCGTCCTCTCCAGCGACGACCTGGAGGCCGGCGTCACCAGCAAACTCGCCGTCTTCGCCCCCGTCCGCGCCTCGATGATCGACCCCTCCGGCCGCCCGAGCGACCCCGCCGCGGCCGCCCGCTCCGACGCCGCCGTCCTCGAGCAGGTCCCCCCCCTCCAGTTCTCCGCTCCGGACCGCCGCATCGGCCTGGAGATCACCAAGCGACAGCCCGCCCTGGCCCCCGGCGTGGGCGTCCCCACCCCAGTCAGCCCCCTCCCCGGCGGCCGCTGACCCCCGCGGCCCCGCCCCCTCCC
>JBIQJK010000272.1:0-1570 GCA_044507535.1 Planctomycetaceae bacterium
CTGCCGGGGGATACGGAGTTGGACTTTGGGGAGGGGGGGAGGGGAGGGTGAGGGAATGGAGAGGGGTGTGGAGGGGTGGAGGTGAAGAGGGAACCCACCCCCCAACCCCCTCCCTGAGGGAGGGGGCCTGAGAGGGCGGAGGATCAAGAGAGGGGGAGTCGGGAAGCCATGGAGATTGGGGGAGGGAGGCCGTGGAGCCCTCGCCCCTGCCCTCTCCCGCCCCCCAAGGGAGAGGGGGCCGGAGGGGAAAGAAAAAACCCAGCGCCAAGCACGAAGCAAGGCGCCGGGTCTCGTGGGGGTCTGGGTCTGGTGACGGCCGCGGGGGTTGCGGCGGTCACAGGTCTATTCAGCGTGCGGGGGTGACCGGTTCCATGGCGGCAGAAAATTCCGGGACGTGCCGGGTGGGGTTGAGGAGGAAGAACACCCCCGAAAGAGGGGGATGCCCGGGGGAGTGGTAAGGCGGGGTGGGGGAGGCTATCTGCCTTCGGGGCCCTTGAGGCCGAGGCGGTCCATGACCTTCTGGAGGTCGGACCAGACTTTGGCGCGGTTGTCGGGGGTGTAGGCGCGGAGGAGGAAGGCGGGGTGGTACGTGGGCATGACGGGGATGGGATCGCCGAGGACGCCGGGGGGATGGAACTCGTGCCATCGGCCGCGGAGTCGGGTCATGGTGTCGCTGGTGCCGAGAACGGTGTTGGAGGCGGGGAGGCCGAGGGTGACGATGACCTCGGGGCGGATGATGGCGATCTGCTCGAAGAGGTAGGGCGCGCAGAGGGCGGCCTCCTCCTTGGTGGGGGTAGCGTTGTTCGGGGGGCGGGTCTTGAGGACGTTGGAGATGTAGACCTGCTCCCGGGAGAGGCCCATGGCCTTGATCATCTTCTCGAGGAGCTGTCCGGCGCGGCCGACGAAGGGGCGGCCGGTGCGGTCCTCGTCGGCGCCGGGGGCCTCGCCGATGAACATGAGGCGGGCGCACGGGTCGCCCTCGCCCCAGACGATGTTGGTGTGGGCGGTGATGAAGTTCTTGTGGGGGGCGTCGCGCTCGTAGCGGGCGCGGAGCTCATCGAGGCGTCGCTGGGCCTCGTCGCGGTCGGGGTCGCCGGTCGATGGGGTGGGTGCGGCGGCGGCGATCGGGGCGGGTGCGGAAGCCGGCGCAGGGGGTGGTGATGCGGGCGCCGGAGCGGAGGGGGCGTCGCTCACGATCGCGTCGGCGGGGTCGGCCGGTGCGGCATCGTCGTCGTCATCGGCGGCGCGGGGGCGCGGGATGACGGGGACGAAGTCCACGCCGAGGAGTCGAGCGGTCTCGGCGTGCTGGCGGACCAGTCTGGCGGTGCGTGCGTCGGCCGCGGCGGTCATGGGTTCATCTGGCTGGGGTGGCAGCGTGCGAGGGGGCGGATCAGGGGTTCGGGGTATCGTCGCCAGCGGGGGCGGGGTGGTCGTCGGGGGTGGGAGGCTCATCGGAGTTGGCTGCGGCGGCGGCGGCCGCGGCCGCGGCCGCTTCGGCGGCCTCGGCCTCGCGGCGGAGGACCTCGGCGGCGGCCTCCGCGGCCTGCTGCTCCTCGCGGGTCATGCGTGG
>JBIQJK010000010.1:0-55434 GCA_044507535.1 Planctomycetaceae bacterium
GCGTGGTGATCGGGATGCTGCCGCGGGGCGTGCTGCTGCGGGCGCTGGCGAACGGGGGGCTGGGGGCGACGGTGGGGGAGTCGATGGTGCAGGGGTGCCCGGTGGCGAGCGAGGGGGACCCGGTGGAGCTGGCGTACCGGCGGATGCGGGAGCTGGACTGCGGCGCGCTGCCGGTGGTGCGGGACGGGAGGCTGGTGGGGATGGTGTCGCTGGGGAACATCTCCGAGCTGATCATGGTCCGGTCGGCGCTGGAGGGGGCGCCGGATCGGGCGGTGACGGGGTAGGAAATGGCCAAGTGGCAAAGGGCCAAAGGGGGGGATGGGCGTGGTTAGAGCTCGATGGTCTCGGTGAACACGGGGAGGTGCGGGGGGGCGACGCCGAGCTGCGCCCGCAGCGCGGCGGCGAGGGCGCGGCGGGGCGGGTCTTCGCCGTGAGTGAGGATGAAGCGGGGGCGGTCGGCGGGGGCCCGTCCCTCGGTGTAGCGCCTGGCCCAGGCGATGAGGCCGGACTGGCCGGCGTGGGCGGAGAGGCCGCCGAGGGTGTGGACCTTGGCGTTGACGTCCACGGGGGTGTGGAGGACGGTGATGCGCTTGGCGCCGTTGATGATCTTTCGGCCGAGGGAGCCCTCGGCCTGGAAGCCGACGAAGACGAGGTGGGTCTGGGGCTTCCAGATGTTGTGCTTGAGGTGGTGCATGATGCGGCCGCCGGTGAGCATGCCGGAGGCGGCGATGATGACGGTGCCGCCGTTCATGCGGTTGAGGGCGCGGGACTCCTCGCCGGTGCGGGTGTAGCGGAGGGCGGGGAAGGAGAGGGGCGAGTCGCCGGCGTCGATGATGGCGCGGGCGTCGTCGTCGAAGAGGGAGCGGTGGGCGCGGTAGAGCTCGGTGGCGGCGATGGCCATGGGGCTGTCCACGTAGACCTGCACGCCGCGGAGACGGTCCTCGCGGTAGAGTTCGCCGAGGTAGTAGATGAGGTTCTGGGTGCGGCCGATGGCGAAGGCGGGGATGAGGACCTTGCCGTTGTCGCGCCGGGCCTGGGCGATGATCTCGAGGAGCTCCTCGATGGTGTTGCCGATGGGGCGGTGGTCGCGGTCGCCATAGGTGGACTCGAGGATGACGGCGTCGGCGTCGGCGTCGGCGGTGGCGGGGGGGACGGGGTCGCGCAGGAGCGGGGCGCCGATGCCGCCGATGTCGGCGGAGAAGACGATGACCTTCTCGGCGCCGCTCCCGGCGCGGACGCGGACCTCGAGGCTGGCGGAGCCGAGGATGTGGCCGGCGTCGGTGAAGCGGATGCGGACGCCGTCGGCGATCTCCCTGAGCTCGCCGTAGGGGAGTGGGGACATGAGGCGCATGACGGCGCCGGCGTCGGCGACGGTGTAGAGGGGGGCCGGGGGGGCGCGGCTGATGCGCTCGCGCCGGCGGGTGGCCTGGAGGGCGTCCATCTCCTGGATGTTCGCGGCGTCCTTCAGGAGGAGGTCGGCGAGGTGGACTGTGGCGGGGGTGGCCCAGATGCGGCCCTGGAAGCCGGCGCGGGGGAGGAGGGGGAGGCGGCCGCTGTGGTCGAGGTGGGCGTGGGTGAGGACCGCGGCGTCGAGACGATCGGGGGCGATGGCGGGGAGGCGGCGGTTGCGACGCTCGGCGGCCGGGCCGCCTTGGTGGAGGCCGAACTCGATCAGGACCCGGGCGCGGCCGGTCTCGAGGAGGTAGCACGAGCCGGTGACCTCGCCAGCCGCACCGTAAAAGCTCAGTCGCATCCGGGGGGCTCCTTTGAAGGAAGGGGTCGCGGGCACGGTCCGGGCGCGAACCGTGTGGAGAAGCGGAGAGTACCATGTTGGGGGCGGAGGAGAGGTCGGAATCTCGCGGCCTGTGCCGCTACGGCCGCTCCAGCCGTCAGGGGGGCTGGGGGTCTCTCGGCGGCGACCCTGATGCGTGTGCCGGGCAACGGTTGCCCGGCCGAATGATGGTGGAGGGGCATCGCCGTCCCATGTTCCCGCCGGAGGCGTGACTGATGCGGACGAAGCTGCGGCGTGCGGCCAAGATCGCCCGGTCCGGGCTGAGGCGGTACCCGCGCGAGCTGATCAACTCGCTGGCGGTCTACGGCCGGCCGCCGAGCGTGCCGAGCGGGAGCGTGACGGTGGACCCGGCGCTCACGCGGCTGGTGTCGCACGACCTGGGGGCGGTGTGGCTCGGGCACGCGTCGGTGCTGGCCCGGATCGGGGGGCTGAACGTCCTGAGCGACCCGGTCTTCTCGGACCGGGTGGGGCTGACGGTGGGGGGGATCACGTTCGGGATCCAGCGGCTGGCGCCGCTGCCGTTTCCGGAGCGGGCGCTGCCCCCGATCGACCTGATCCTGCTGACGCACGCGCACTTCGACCACTTCGACCGGCCGACGCTGCGGCGGCTGGCCTCGCCGCACACGACGGTGGTGACGGCGAGGAGGACGGCGCGGCTGGTGCCCAAGGGGTTCGGGCGGGTGATCGAGCTGGACTGGACGACGGAGCTGGACCTGGGGGGCGTGCGCGTGCGTGCGGTGCGGCCGGCGCACTGGGGGGCGCGGATGGGGTACGACCGGCACCGGGGGTTCAACAGCTACCTGCTGGAGGCGGCGAACGGGCGTGTGCTGTTCGCGGGGGATACCGCGCACACGGATGTCTTCGGGAAGCTCGGGCCGGTGGACCTGGCGGTCTTCGGGATCGGGGCGTACGAGCCGTGGATCCACCATCACGCGAACCCGGAGCAGGTGTGGGAGATGTTCACGGACCTGGGGGGCGAGCACCTGCTGCCGATGCACCACTCGACGTTCCGGCTCGGGGAGGAGCACCCGGATGAGCCGATCCGGCGCCTGCTGGCCGCGGCGGGGGAGCATCGGAAGCGGGTGGTGGGGACGGAGATGGGGGAGGTGTGGCTGCACGGGGAGCGGGCGACGGAACCGAAGTCTCCTAGCGGGGAGGCTGCGCAGGGCGATGCGGCGGACGAGCACACGCCGGCGCGACGGCGTCCCGGGGTTTCCGAGCTCACGGTGTGATGGGGTCCGTCGGTGATCGTTTTGCCACGAGACCCGCGGGACTCACGGCGGCGGGCAATCGCCAAGACAGCGTTTCAGGAAGGCGCGCAATCGCGACCATCGTTTGCGCAGAGCGGCTTCGGTCACGCCGGTCTCCTCGGCAATGAGCGTGTAGCTGTGTCCGCATTGGCGCCGAAGCAGCAGGTCGCGATCGACTGGATCGGCGAGTAACTCAGCAAGCCGTTGCAGACATGGTGCGGACTGTCTCTCGGACTGGTCGCTGAATGCGGACCCTCCGGTCTGCCGGGTGATCACCCTAAGCACAGCGTCGTATCGTTGCTCCTCTGCTTGCCTCCGCTGGGCAAGATGGTCGGCGACGATGGTGGCGTAAGCAATGACCTCTTGATCGGCCGAAGCTCTGAGGCTGTGCAGGGCAGCGGTGTAGACGCGGCGGATGACCGAACTACATAAGTCATCGAGGTCAGCAGAGGTGGGCCCGCCTTTGAGCTTTCTGCGCAGGCGTCGGCGGATCAGAGGCATGTTCGCTATGAGGATCTGGGCGACTTCGCTCGGAGTGAGCAGTGCCATGGGATGCTCCGTAGAGCAATCTGCGACAGAGGTGTCCCTCATTTGGGGGGGTCGATTTTGTTCTTCAGATCGGTCACATGAAGTCTCCAGTTGGCTTTATCTACTACGAGTGGTCTGAGTGGGGATTTGCAGAACATCGGCCGCTGAGGAGCTGGATTATGGCAGTGCGATCGGGAAGCTTAATCGTAGGTATAGTTATATTGGTGGCTGCGGTGACCACTCCGGTGAGTTTGGGTCAAGTATCGTATCACGCGGCTTGGTCGAAGGTTGAGTTTGCGAGTTGGACGCTGAACCCAGTCTACGAGGAGGATGCTGCTTCGCCTGGATCGCTCAAGGTGCATAGCTTCCTGGCGCTCGCGGATCCTCATGCGGTCGTTGGTGCGAATCTGGTGGCGGTATGGTATGTGCGGGATGGCGACACGTGGAATGCAAAGTCTTGGAGCATCACCGATCCATGGGATGCAGTCAGTTTCGTTAAGGCCCAGCTTGAGATAGGAGATGACGAAGATGAGCGGTGGAGCATCCCACATCTGCCGGGAGAGGGACAGGGGCCTGTGCTGCCCGAGGAGTACACGGCCGGTGTTCTTGCCTCCGATCCTCTCGCGGCCGTCATCCTCGGCGCGCCTGATCGCGAAGTGATTGTGTCATACCTCGCGTCCATCGGATATGAAGCCGCGGATATCCCTGTGGATTACACCGATCCGTGTACAACAGACGAGAAGCTCACAGGCCTTGCCGAAGAGATTGAGCGTGGAATGCGGGAGGGCGATTCTGACACCGTTCTCATCCTAGAGAGTGCAACGGTTCTTTGCCAAGCAGCGCCGCGTGCGCCGCGGATTCCGGGGCCTCGGCCCCCAGTTCCACCGGTCGTGCCGGCGCCGAATCCTCGCGGCACCGTGCCCGGAGGTCCACCGCCCGGAGGTGGGTGGACATCTGGTCCATGGTCGCCGTGGAGTTGCCGCAGTGTTCCAATTAGCATCGGTGATGGTGTCAACTGCATCTGTTCCCGTGCTCGCCGGTGGGGACGCTGGGAGGCGCGTTCATGTTGGATCGTCTTTACGTGCACGCGCTGGATTGAAGTCATAGAGTCAGAAACCTGCACGGACGTGTTTGAATCGGGACCATGCCCTGCGCCGGGTCCGGCCGCAAACTGCACTCCGATCACCGTATACTAACCGAATGGGATACCTGCGAAATGCGGGCATGATCACGGGTGCCGTGCTCGCTGGCGTTGCAGCGGGCATGGCACTCATCTGTTTGCGCCTCGGCCGCGTTGAGCGGCTTTCTCAGGCGGTCTCGGATGGCAACCCGGGCGTGGACCAACTCCATCCGTTGCTGCGCGGGTTCGGCGATGCGGGCCCAGCGCTCTCGGTCTATCGGTTTCCATTGCATCTTGTGCTTGACCCCGGCGCGTGGGCGGTAACGGCGATCGGTGTCTACGTCGGCGTGTCCGCGGGGCTGGTTGCGGCACGCCGCGCGCCGCTCTGGCTCGCGGCGACCGGATTCCGCAACACGCCGTCTACATCGCGGGGAGACATCCGATCCGCATGGCGACAGTTCCTCGACAGGGAGGCGGCTCGGCGTCCATCGGCCTTCTTCTTGATGATGGTCATGGCCCTTGGCTTTGCGGCCATGATCGTTGCCGAGGTGCACGCCATCGTGCAGACAGGGGCGTTGGGATTGCGCACGCCGCCGCGACCGGTGTTGGGGGTGTGCGCTTGGAGTGATGCGGCGTGGCTGCTTGCCGTGGCGGGGGCGGCGCCCGCCGGAGCGATCGTTGGTCGAGCGCGCGGGGCACTGCGGAGCGACCCGATCACTCGGTTGCGCTGGTGCTATGCGTGTGGGTATCCGCGGCTGGCTACCGGAGAAGAACAGTCCCAGCCGCGACCATGCTCCGAGTGCGGATCAACCTGCACGCCATCGGCCGGACCCGGCGCGGACCGGAGTGCTCGGTTCCTGAAGCGCTGGGCCGTCATTGCTTCTCTCGTGATGCTCGCCCTTGTTGTTCATGCGGCATCCCCCTGGGTGCCGGGGATCGTGGGCCGGGTCGCGGGCGGGATCGCGGTTGCGCCGGCGCACGATGTGGCCCTAGTGCCGTACGGGGCCGTGGTGCTGATCGAACGCTCTCAGGAGCGGGTCTGGCTTTACGTCGGCGATGCGGATGGCGAGCAGCGCGGTCCTGCGGCGAGTTGGCTCCATGGGAGACTGGAGCCCGCCGCGGACTCCGGTGGAGCGGGTGTCTCGTGGAGCCTGCCGCTGACCGACGGCATCGTCAGTCCCGAGTCGATCGACACCGGGGAGGGGCGCGTCATCCAAATCACCGTCGAGTGGCAGAGCGAGTTCGGCTTGGCGCACGTCTACCTTGCCCCTGCGGATGCGGTTTCGATCCGCGCCGTCGAGCCGAGTTCGGCTGTGCCGTTCGGCGGGTCGCGGAAAAGGCCCGGCGACTTACAGCAGCGGCCCGAGGAGGCGGGCGAGGTTCTCGGCGATGCGGAGCAGGGCGGGGCGGGCGCGGATGTCCTCGAGGGTGACGTCCCATGACGACTCGAGGTAGTCGGTCTGCATGAAGCGGATGACGCTGGAGAAGTCGTCGTCGTAGACCAGGAGGGTGGACTCGAAGTTGAGGTGGAAGCTGCGTGCGTCGAGGTTGGCCGAGCCGATCAGGGCGATGCGGCGGTCCACGGTGAGGGTCTTGGCGTGGAGGAGGCCGCGGCGGAACTGGGCGATGCGGACGCCGGCCTCGAGGAACTCGGCGAAGTGGGCGCGGCTGGCGAGGGCGACCAGGGGGGAGTCGATGGTGCGGGGGAGGATGATGGTGACGCGGACGCCGCGGAGGGCGGCGGCGATGAGGGCGGACTTGGTGGCCTCGTCGGGGACGAAGTAGGGGCTGGTGATGATGAGCTCTTCCCTGGCGGCGAAGAGGGCGGTGAGCATGGCCTGCTGGATGCCGCGGGCGGGCTGGCCGGGGCCGGAGGGGACGACCTGGACGACGGACTCGGTCTGCGCGGGCTTGCCGAGGTCGGGGAGGTAGGGCTCGAGGTTGGACATGTCCTCGGGGCTGTCGAGCTGCCAGTCCATGAGGAAGACGACGGCGAGGGCCTGGGCGGCGGGGCCCTCGATGCGGAGGGTGGCGTCGATCCAGGGGCCGGTGTGGATGCGGCGGGTGGAGCGGAAGGTGGAGTCGGCGAGGTTCTGGCTGCCGGCGTAGGCGATGCGGCCGTCGATGACGGCGATCTTGCGGTGATTGCGGAGGTCGAGGCGTGCGAAGAGCATGCGCAGGGGGCTGACGGGGAGGGCGGGGAGGACGTGGACGCCGCGGGCCTGCATGCGCGCGCACAGCGAGCTTTTGAGGAAGGGGCGGGCGCCGACGGCGTCGACCAGGACGCGGCACTCGACGCCGCGGCCGGCGGCGCGGATGAGGGCCTCGCCGACGGCGACGCCCATGCCGCCGCGCATCCAGAGGTAGTAGAGCAGGTGGCAGTGGGACTGGGCGGCGTCGATGTCGCGGATGAGGCTGTCGAGCATCCCCTCGGCGTCGGTGAGGAGGCGGAGGTTGTTGCCGGCCAGGGGGGGCATGCCGCCGACGGCCTCGGCGATGCGGTCGATCTGCTGGAAGCCGGGATCGGTGGACTGGAAGTTCTCGCTGCGGTGCTGCCAGAGGGTGACGGCGCGGCGGGCCATGCCGGCGGTGAGGGCCTCGAAGCGGCGGATGCGTCGGGTGCCGAGGCGGTTCTCGCCGACGAGGAGGTAGGCGAAGATCCCGAAGATGGGGACCCAGAGGACGATGACGACCCACGCCAGGGAGACGGGGACGGGCCGGCGGCTCATGACGATGCGGAAGACCAGGACGAGGCGGATGGCCCACTCGACGGTCAGCAGGGTCACGGCGGTCCAGCTGATATCCGCCATATGCGCGTCCGCCTCCGGAGGGGCCCCGCCCACGGCTGAGGCCGCGTGGTCCGGGGGATCGTCCCCGGGTTGCGGGAGGTTGGCAAGGGGGGGTCAGGCGGCGGCGGAGGGGCGTTCGGTCTCGCGCTTAATGACGTTGTGGCGGAAGGCGAAGGTGCGGGCGAGCCTGCGGCGGGTCATGGCGTGGGCGAGGAGTCGGCCGACGCGTCCGAGGGGGAGCTCGTAGCGGATGCGGTCCTCGAGGATGCAGGCGTCGGGGCCGTCGGCCTCGACGCGGTGGGTGTGCTGCCAGTGGGGGAAGGGGCCGTAGACCTGGACGTCGGTGAACTCGCCGCCGCGGGGGCCGCGGTCCTGGTAGCCGATGTGGCGGGCGACCCAGCGGAAGCGCAGGGGGCCGACGCGGACGCGGAGGACGGCGGTGGCGCCGTCGTGGAGGCTCGCGGGGGGCTTGATGATGACGGCGGGCTCCCACGGGGGGAGGAGCTTGCGGAGGGCCTCGGGGCGGTGGTGCCAGGCGAAGACCGTCGCGGCCGGCGCCTGGATGCGGGTTCGGTAGACGAACTCGTCCATGCGTGACTCCGGCGGGGCTCAGCGGGCGCGGTACTCGGCGGGGACGTCGCCGTGGTCGGCGCGGATGACGGAGCGGATGCCGCCCCGGCCGCGCCAGGAGGTGATGACCTGGAGCCACGTGGGCTTCATGAGAGAAACCAGGTCGTCGCGGATGCGGTCGGTGACGGCCTCGTAGAAGATCCCCTCGGTGCGGAAGGATTGGTAATAGAGCTTGAGGCTCTTGAGCTCGACGCAGCCGCCGCCGTTCGGGGAATCGGGGGGGGCGGGCTGGTAACGGAGGGTGATGACGCCGAAATCGGGGTGGCCGGTCACGGGGCACTGCGAGGTGAACTCCTCGGCGATGTGCTCGATGACGATGGGGCGCTGGGCGGGGGTGGGGAAGGTTTCGAGGAGGCTGGGGTCGGGCATCGGCGGGGGTCTCGCTGGGGGCGGGTGTCGAGGGAAGGGTATCCTTCGCGCGAGCGGGGATGAACGGCTCGACGGGGCGCGGCCGCGGTGGGCCGAGCGCTCCGCCCTCCCTTTTCACGGGTGAGGGAGGAGGTCGTGGGGTGGGTATGGGCGAAGCCACGAAACCAGACGCTGACGCATCCGGCAACCATCGACAGGGCCCGTTCCACGGGCCGGGGAGGTCGTGGGGTTTCCAACCGCGATTGAGGGGCGCTTACGAGCCGTAGCGGGAGAGGAGCTCGAGGATCTGCGGCTGGTTGCGGTTGAGCTGGAGGGAGCGGCGGAGGGCGGCCAGGGCCCTGGAGCGGGCCTCGGAGTCCTTCTGGTCGGACCAGACCCAGCGGTTGAGGTAGCTGACGCCGATGCCGTTGAGGGCGGGGTAGTAGTCGGGGTCGAGCTCGAGGGCGTTCTGGAAGGACTCGAGCGCGGAGTCGTAGAGGGCGGGGTCGTACTGGCCGAGGCGGAACTGGGCGAAGCCGAGGCGCTCGTGGGCCTCGGCGGAGGGGGCGGTGCGGACGAGCTGCTCGAGGGTGTTGCGCATCTCCTCGTAGCGCTGGAGGCGTCCGAGGCTCTCGGCGAGGTTGAGCAGCAGCGGGGGGTTGAGCTCCATGAGCTCGGCGGCCTGCTGGTACTCCTTGACGGCCGCGGCGTGGTCGTTCATGGCGGCGTGGATGGCGCCGAGGTTGAAGCGGGCCGGGCCGTCGCGGGGGTTGAGCTCGACGGCGCGGCGGCCGTAGGTCAGGGCCTGGACGTTCTCGTCGAGCTGGTAGTAGGCGGTGGAGAGGTTGAGGTTGGCGTCGAAGTCGTCGGGCTTGACGGCCAGGGCGCGGAGGTAGGCCTGGATCGCCTCGGTGACGCGGTCGAGGAGGTGGAGCATCAGGCCGTGGTAGTACTGGGCGTCGAAGTTCTGGGGCTCGATGGCGGCGGCGCGGCCGTAGCTCTGCTCGGCCCTGGCGTAGTCGCCGTCGAGGCGGTGGATGTCGGCGATGCCCATGTGGGCGGTGGTGAGGGTGGGGTTGATGGCGATGGCGCGGGCGAACTCGGCCAGGGCCTTCTGCTTGTCGCCGGCGCGGAGGGACTGCTCGGCGGCCAGGACGTGGGAGCGTGCCTGGAGGTCCCCGATGCGGGCGCGCTCCGCGGCCTCACGGGCGGCGATGGTCTGGCTGGCGCGGTCGAGGCCGCAGGCGCCCAGGGAGGCGGCGAGTGCGGAGAGGGCGAGGAGAAGGACGGCGAGGCGTAGGGAGGTCGATTCGTGCATCGTGTCGGGCCCCTCACGGGCGAGCGTGGTTCGCGGCGGCTCCGGCTCGCCCCCTCCAAGCCAGAGGATACGGCGCCCAAGCGCCGGGTGGTCGAGCGGGTCCATGTGGCGTTTTTTAGCCATTCTTCCTTAGGCCGGCGAGGGGCGGCGGGTTCGCGCCGGGGCCGGCTTTGCGTCCATGAGGCGGGCCAGACGGCGGAGGTTGAGCGTGTCGTGAGGGGTGCCGGCCTCGTCGGTCCCCTTGGGGGTCTCCAGGATCTTCGGGCGGCCGGCGAGCTCCCCGCGGTTCAGGACCGCGGCGAAGCCCTGGAGGCCGATGGCGCCCTTCCCGATGTGCTCGTGGCGGTCGAGGCGGCTGCCGGCGGCGCCCTTGGAGTCGTTGAGGTGCAGGACGCGGAGGTGGGCCAGGCCGCAGACGGAATCGAACTCGTCAAGGACGGCGTCGGCCTTCTCGCGCCCGGCCATGTCGTAGCCCGCGGCGTGGGCGTGGCAGGTGTCGAAGCAGAAGCCCACGCGGGACTCGGCGCCGGTGCGGTCGATGATCAGGGCCCGCAGGCGGGCGAGGTCCTCGAAGGCGCGGCCGATGGTGGAGCCGCCGCCGGCGGTGTTCTCCAGGCAGGAGACGACGCTGTAGCCGGGGGTGCGGCGGAAGAGCTCCTCGTAGGCCGCGGCGATGCGGGCCAGCCCATCGTCGAGGGTGCTGGTGGTGAAGGCGCCGGGGTGGTGGACGAGGAAGGGGATGCTCAGGCGCTGGCAGCGCTCGATCTCCTCGGTCATGAGGTCGATCGAGGCCCGCCAGAGGGCGTCGTCGGGGGAGGCGAGATTGATGAGGTAGGAGGCGTGGGAGACGGCGCGGCCGCCGGAGTTCCAGCCGAGGCGGGCGAGCTCGGCGAGCCACTCGGCGACGGCCTCGTCCTTGAGGGGCGGGGCCTTCCACTGCTGCTGGTTCTTGGTGAAGACCTGCACGCAGTCGAGGCCGAGCTTCTCGGCCTCGCGGAGGGCATTGGCCATGGCGCCGGCGATGGAGAGGTGGGAGCCGAACATCCGCAGAGTGTAGCGGCCCGACCGGGCAGTGGCGTCACAGCGGCGGCCTGCGGTACATTGCGGGTATGAGCGTCTGGCGCCGACAGGCTCTGGAGCGATTCCCGGAGCTGGCCCGCGAGCTGCAGTTGCCGGATGGGGACCCGATGTCGCTCCGGACGCCCTACGCGCTTTTCGGGCGGCTCCTGGAGCTCGTGGTGGGGGCGCACGCCGCGGGCGATCGGCCGTTCCTCGTCCGTGCCTATGGATTCGCGGCCGAGTGCGCCCGATCCCCGAGCTTCGACGTGTGGAACGCCGCGGGGGTGTCGTTCTACGAGCACCTCGCCGACGGCCCGGCGACGAGGGAAGGGATACCGGAGTGGGTGCCGCCGGACGTGTTTCGGAACGTCTCGCCGCTCCTTCGGGCGCGGATGCGGGAGACGGAGTTTCGAGCACTGCTCCGAAGGTACGAAGAACGGTGGGGAGCGGGGTTCGTACACGGGGGGTGATTGCGAAGCGCGGTCCGCCGTTTGATCCGGCTGGGCTTACCATTGGTGGAGGAGCCTCATGAGTATGACGAACAAGCCGCTCGAGAACCGCATCGCCGTCGTCACCGGCGCCTCCGCCGGCATCGGGGAGGCCATCGCCCGCGACTTCGCCCGGCTCGGGGCGAGGGTCGTGATCAACGCCCGACGCGAGGAGCGGCTGCGGGAGCTGGCCAAGCAGCTCGGCGAGGAGCGGACGGCCGTCGTCGCGGGGGACGCGGCGGACGATGGGGTGATCGGGGCGATGCTGGACGCGGCCAGGGAGCGGTTCGGGCGCGAGGCGGACCTTGTGGTCGCCAATGCGGGGCGGGGGCTGCGGGGGAGCGTGTACGACTCGGACATGTCGAAGTGGGAGGACATCTACCGGGTGAACCTGCTGGCGTGCGCGCGGCTGCTGCGGGCGGCGGCGGAGCGGATGGCGGGGCCGGTGCCGGTGGTGGACGGGCCGCCGCGGCCGGGTGAGCCGCCGAGGCCGCCGGAGGACTGGCTGGGCCGGCCGCGGGACATCGTGGTCCTGGGCTCGACGGTGGGGCGGCACGTGTCGCCGTTCTCGTCGCTGTACGGGTCGGCGAAGGCGGGGGCGCACATGCTGGCGGAGAGCCTGCGGCGGCTGATGGCCCCGCGCGGGGTGCGGGTGAGCCTGGTGGAGCCGGGGATCGTGCGGAGCGAGTTCCAGGGGGCGGCGAACTACGACCCGGAGAGCTTCGGGAAGTTCATGGACTCGATCGCGCCGGTGCTGACGCCGGAGGACGTGGCGCGGACGGTGGCGTTCATGGTGTCGCAGCCGGCGGGGGTGCACATCAACGACGTGATGATCCGGCCGACGCGGCAGGAGTACCCGTAAGGGCCGGGCCCGGGTCTGCTATCCTCCCCTGCGATGGCCGCACGACGAACCAGAGCGTCCGCCCCGATCGAGGCCGAGCCGGCGACGGCGAGCGAGGCGCCTGCGCGGCGGATCCCGGGGCTGGACGACATCCTCGGGCAGGGGCACGCGGTGGAGCTGCTGCGGGCCGCGGCGGGGGCGGGGCGGATCCACCACGCGTGGATCTTCCACGGGCCGCAGGGGGTGGGGAAGTTCACGACGGCGCTGGCGTTCGGGGCGATGCTGCTGGACCCGACGACGGCGCCGGACCTGTCGGGGCGGCTGGCCCCGGACCCGGGGAGCGAGACGCAGCGGCTGCTGCGGGCGGGGGCGCACCCGGACCTGCACATCGTGAACAAGGAGCTGGCGGCGGTCAGCGAGGACGCGAAGACCCGCACGAGCAAGCAGCGGGTGATCCCGGTGGACGTGGTGCGGGAGTTTCTGATCGCGCCCGCGGAGCGGACGCGGTCGGTGGTCGCCACGTCGCTGGCGGGGAAGGTGTTCATCGTCGACGAGGCGGAGCTGCTGGCGGGGCCGGGGCAGAACGCGATGCTCAAGACGCTGGAGGAGCCGGCGCCGGGGTCGGTGATCATCCTGGTGACTTCGAGCGAGGACCGGCTGCTGCCGACGATCCGCAGCCGGTGCCAGCGGGTGGCGTTCTCGACCCTGGACGACGCGACGCTGCGGGAGTGGTACGGGCGGGCGGGGATGCCGGAGGACCCGCCGGAGCACCGGGAGTGGCTGCTGCGGTACGCGGGGGGCTCGCCGGGGTGGATCGCCTCGGCGGTGGAGCACGGGCTGTTCGCGTGGGGGCAGACGCTCGAGCCGATGCTGTCGCAGATCGACGCGGGGCGGCCGGCGCCGGAGCTGGGGGCGGCGATGCACGCGCTGGTGGAGGAGAAGGCCGCGGCGTGGGTGAAGGCGAACCCGGAGGCGAGCAAGGAGGCGGCGAACTTCGCGTGGTCGAGGCGGATGTTCGGCTTCCTGGCCGAGCGGTACCGGCTGGCGTGCCGGGAGGCGCTGATGCGGGGCGGCGCACCGGCGTCGGGGGAGCGGTTCGTGCGGGCGCTGGATGCGGTGTCGATGGCGGAGGAGCACGCCGCGACGAACGTCAATCTTCAGTTCGTGTTCGAGAACCTGGCGGCGCAGCTGATGGCGAGGCTCGTCCGCGTGGGGCAGCGGGCGGCGAGGTAGTGGGGGGATGATTGAGGTGGGGAGGGAGGGGAGAGGACATGGGCTGGCAGCCCATGCCACGGGGGATGGGCGGTCAGCCCTGGAGGCTGAGGGAGGGGCGGTCGGGGGCGGGGGCGGGCACCGGCTCCGCGGCGTCGCCGAGGGCGGCGCGTGCGGCGGCCGCGGCGGCCCGCTCCTCGGCGAGCTTCTCCATGAGCATCACCCAGGTCTCGCGCTCGAACTCGAGCAGCTCGATGGCTTTCTGGAGGCGGGCGGCGTCCTTCTCGAGGTTGGCGTTGACCAGCTCGCCGAAGATGAAGGTGTAGAGGCCGGTGACCTTCTGGCAGAGGGTGGGGTCCACCTCGGGGCGGACGGAGTTCATGAGCTCCAGGACGATGGCGCGGCAGCGCTCGAAGCCGGTGTAGCGGAGCTCGATGTTGCCGGTGGCGAGGCCCTCGGCGGCCTGGCGGGCGAACTTGATGGCGCCGTCGAGGAGCATGAGGCGGAGCTCCTCGGGGCTGGCGGTCATGACCTTGGTGCGGAGGTAGACGTTGGCGTTGGCGGGGGTTGCTGTGGTCATTCCGGCGGATTTATCGGCTGCTCCGGTGGGGCTCTTGACCACCTGTTGCGGGGATGGGGAGCGGCGGAGAGGGGGTTACGGGGGTGGGGGGGTCAGGGTTGGCGCATTCTGGTGGCGAGGCCGGCGAGGCTGATGAGGGCGCCGGACTGGGACTGCATCTGGCCGATGGCACGCTCCATGGCGATGAACTGCCGCTCCAGGATGAGGCGCTGGGTGGCGAGCTTGGAGTCGATGGCGGCGATGCGCTCGTTCTGGGAGCGGATCTGGGCGTCGTAGGTCTCGTTGCGCCGGCGGAGGATGCCGTCGGCGGTGTTGACGTAGCGGTCGATGAGCCGGGCCATCTGCTCGGCGACGCCCAGGGAGGAGTACTCCAGCGGGGCGGGCTCGGCGTTGGGATCGGGGTTCTCGGGGGGCGGGACGGGGGTTTTGGCGGCGAAGAGCTCGGCGACGCCCTGCGGGTCCTGCTCGAGGGCGCGGCGGAGCTGCTCGGCGTCGAGGGAGATGGTGCCGCCGGAGGCGACGCCGATGCCGACCTGGCTGAGGAACTGGAACTGGCCGGAGACGCCCTGGGCGGGGGCGTCCAGGGTGCTGAAGAGCGAGGCGCGGAGCTGCTGGACGGTGGAGTCGCCCAGGAGGGTGCCGCGGCGCTGGGTGTTGGCGTCGTAGGAGGTGACGTTGTTGATGCGGCCGACGACGTCGTTGAAGGCGGAGACGAACCCCTCGACGGCCTTGACGATCGCCTCGGTGTCGCGGCTGATGGTGATGGTGACGGGGGAGTCGCTGACGCCGAGGGCGTCGATGCGGACGCCGGCGATGACGCCGTCGAAGATGTTGCTGGAGCTGGAGAGGAGGACGCCGCGGGCGGCGTCGGTGGAGCCGTAGAAGATGCGGGCGTCCTCGCCCTCGCCGATGGTCTGGAGGCCGAGGTCGAGGCCGCCGGTGTCGATGGTGAAGCGGCCGGCCGCGCCGGTGCGGGCGCTGGTGAGGCTGAGGCGGAAGGGGGTGGCGCCGGTGCCGTCGTTGATGATGGAGGCGCGGACGCCGGCGCCGGCGTCGTTGATCTTCTGGACGAGGGCGTCGAGTGTGTCGGTGTCGCCCAGCTCGATGACGCGCTCGAAGGAGCCGTTGATGACGTTCTCGTCGCCGGTGCCGGAGGCCTCGCCGGCGAGGTTGAGGGAGCGGGCGACCGTGCCGCTGACGTCGCGGACCTGGATCTTCAGCCCGCCGGGGGGATCGGCGTTCTCCTCCAGGAGGATGCCGTCGCCGGTGTCGTTGATGCGTGCGGTGACGCCGGCGTTGGCGCCGTTGATCTGGGTGATGAGGTCGCCGACGGTGCGGACGGAGTCGCCGATGGTGACGCGGACGCGCGAGCCGTTGGAGTTGGTGATCTCGAAGGTGCCGGCGCCGACGCCGGCGCCGCCGTTGAGGGAGGCGAGGAGGGTGGAGGGGGCGACGTAGCGGTGCTGGAGGCGGTCGCTCCGGAGGGTGGAGGAGGCGACGCCGGCGGGGTCGGTCTCCAGGCCGAGGGCCGTCGCGGCCGCGCCGCCGACGATGAGGTTGCCCAGGCCGCCGGTGGTGTCGGTGAGGACGATGCCGGTGCCGGTGGCGTCGAGGGAGGCGACGACCTTGCCGCCGGTGGCGTCGGCGAAGGCGTCGATGAGGTCGGAGACGGAGTCGCCGGTGGGGAGGGAGAAGGAGAAGGCGGAGCCGTCGCGCGCGGTGAGGGTGATCTCCCCGTCGGCGAGGCCGCGGCCGCCGAGGAGGTTGGCGACCAGGGTGGAGTTGAGCCCGGCGAGGATGCGGGCGCCGTCGATGACGCCGCCGCCGCCGTCGGCGGAGGCGACGATGCCCAGGTCCGACGCCGCGCCGCTGAGGGGGTCGTCGGTGACGGCGAAGGTCTCGGAGCCGCTGGTGTTGTCCACGAGGCGGAGGCCGACGCCGCCGGGGCCGATGGAGGCGGTGACCTTCCCCTCGGACTGCTCGTTGATGCGGTCGATGACGCCCTGGAGGGAGGAGACGGCGGAGGCGGTGAGCTTGCCCTCGGCGTCATAGATGTTGCCGATGTCGATGCTGATGACCGAGCCGTCGCGGGTGGTGATGGAGAAGTCCGGGGTGCTGGCGCCGATGGCGGTGTTGAGGCGGATGCCGTTGCCGTCGTTGAGGGACTGGAGGGAGGTGCCGCCGCCGAGGCGGTAGACGGACGCGCCGGTGAGGACGCCGCCGCTGCCGGCGGAGGAGGCGGCGCTCTCGATGCCGAGGCTGGTGGCGGTGGTGGAGCCGGCGGCGTTGCCGACGGTGAGCGTGCCGGCGCCGCCGGCGGAGTCGGTGATGACGAAGCGGTCGTTCTGGACGCGTGCGGAGAAGCGGCCGTTGCCGGCGGCGTTGATGGCCTCGAGGACCTCGCCGACGGTGCCGGTGCGGGAGAGGTCCACCGTGACGCTGGAGCCCGTGGAGTCGGTGACGACGATGCGGCCGCGGGCGACGCCCAGGCCGCCGTTGAGCTCGGAGAGGGGGACGTCGCGGTCGAGGCGGCCCTGGGTGGGCTCGATGATGAAGCGGTCGGCGCCGACGGAGGTGGTGTTGCGGTCGGCGAAGCCGCGGGAGAGGAGCTGCTGGGTGGAGACGACCCGGTCGACGATGAAGCTGTACGCGCCGGGGGTGGCTCCCGCGGAGGCGGAGGCGACGAGCGCCTTGTCGTTGCTGGAGGTGGCGCGGGCGGTCTCGAAGATCTTGTCGAGGTTGAACTTGCTCGCGGCGGACTTGAGGTTGCTCAGGCGGCTGGAGAGGTCGAGGAAAGCGGCCTGCTGGGCCTGGAGCTGGACGATGCGCTGCTGCGCGAGGACCTTGGGCCGGGAGGAGGCCTGGATGAGCTGGTTGATGAGCGTGCCGGTATCGATGCCGCTGAAGATGCCGACGCCGGTGGTGATCCCGCTCATGCCATCAGGCTCCGCGTAACTGCGCCCGCCGGGTCGGGGGGGCGAGGTCGGTCCCGTGCTCCGGCGCCTCGCCCCGGTGGCGGGGGCGGTCGAGGCCCAGGCGGCGGAGGCGGGCGCAGTCGAGCACCCATGCCGCGAGGGTCCGGTGGAGCATCCGCATGGCCTCGGCCCCGGCGGGGGAGGCGTGCGCGGCGGAACGGATCTCGCCAGACTGGCCCAGGGCGGGCTGGTTGAGCACGGCCGGTCTCCTTCCCGGGCCGGACTGATCCGATGTTCCATCGGCCGTCCGTGCGGGTGGTCTGCAAAGCCGCCGCCGAACAGGCACCGTGAGCCGGGGCGGCGGGTGGCGTTGGTGCTCATCGGCCGGTTTGGGGGGCGGCTTTGGTCCGGGAACCAATGCGGCAACGGGGAGCGGGGACGCCAAGAAAAACGCCGGCACGGGGCCGGCGTTGGTGGGGGCTCGGTTGGGGGTGAGCGGGGGAGGGGGGTTACTCGGGGCGGAGGATGATGGCGCGGCCGCGGAAGCCGTCGGGGGTAGGGCGGAGCTCCATGACGGTGTCGCCCAGGTGCTCGAGGAGGAGTTCGAGCGGGGGGAGGTTCTGCTGCCACTTGGGCTGGGCCTCGCGGAAGTCGGCGAGGAACTCCTCCTGGGTCTCGGCGTCGACGCCCCACTGCTGGAGCTGGGCGATGAAGGCCTTCTCGGCGTTCTGGATCGACCAGTACTCCCAGGCGAGGGATTCGTCGAAGTTGTCGTAGTAGTAGAAGGCGGCGTTGCCGGCCAGGGGGCGGACGGCGCGGGTGAAGCGCTCGGCGCCGGCGAGGCGCGGGGTCTCGGGGCGGGAGGCGAGGCGCAGGGCGTTCTCGATCGCCTCGGTGGGGCCGATGAAGACGTGGTCGAAGCCGATGGCGATGGAGGGCTGGCCGGGGTTCTGCGCCTCGAAGATCTGGTTGCCCTCGAAGTCGCGCGGGGTGAGCTGGAGCATCGGGGCGAAGCCGTTGATCGAGTTGGCCAGCGAGAGCGGGTCCACGAGCCGGATGGCGACGAAGGAGGAGGCGCTGTCGGGGCCGATGGGGCGGGAGAGCGTCTGGACGACGTGGAGCTGCGAGCCGAGGGAGCCGAGGATGGGGGCGACGGTCTGATCGAAGCCGGCGAGGGCCTGCTCCCGCATCTCGGGGGGAAGGGCGCGCATGACGGCGCGGAGGAGCTCGGTGACGCGGTCGAACCGCAGGGCGAGGGACCAGACGCCCATGGCGTCGGCGGGGACGAAGGCGGGGGGCTCGAAGGTCACCAGGCCATCGTCGAAGAGGTTGAGCAGGCCGCGCTTCTGGGGGGCGAGGAGGGCGAGGCTCTGCTCCATCACGCCCGCGTCCGTGTCGAAGCGGACGCCGATGCCGGCGGCCTCGATGGCGCCGACGCCCAGGGCGTCGACGACGGCCTCGGGGGAGAGGGGGACGGGGAGCATGCTCATCGGCGCCTCGAAGCCCTCCTGGAGCGTGGCGCGGACGTAGGGGCTGGCGATGGCGATGATCATGGCGTGCTGGCCGGCGGGGTGCTGGGCCGCGGCGGTGCGGTAGACGGGGAGTTCGCCGATCGATTCGGCGCGGCCGCCGGCGAGGCGGTCCAGGGCCTGCTCCAGGGCGGGGCGGTTGGTGGAGACGACGACGCACCCCTCGGAGTGCGCGAGCATGAGCGTCTTGAAGGCGTCCATGGAGCGGTCGGGCCTGGGGGCGAACATGTCGTCGTCCGGCGCTGCATCCTCCTTGGGCTCGACGATGTTGATGATGATGATCGGGACGTCGTCGTGCTCATCGTCGTCGAGGGTGAGGTGACCGGCGGTCTCGAGACGCTCCAGGGCGTCCCGGATCGTCTCGATGAGGGCCTCGGCGTCCTCGCCGAACTCGGCGATGAGGATGCCCTGGACGCGGTCCACCTCCTTGTTGTTGTCGGGGTCGGGCGCCTTGGCTGGGAAGAGGGCCAGGCCCGCGGCGCCGGTGGGCTCGCGGAGGTCATCGGGGTCGATGTTCTCGGCGAACCAGCCCCAGGGGCCGCCGCGGCTGTCGTCCTCGGAGAGCTCCTCCTTGAACATGGAGACGAGGAAGGCGCGGATCTCGGGCTCGGCCCAGAGCCGGCCGAGACCGGAGCGGTCGAGGGCGGCCTTCGCGGCGGGGTAGTCGGGGATGGAGAGGATGAGGAAGCTGTCGCGCGGGGCGAGCTCGGTGATGCCGATGCGCTCGGCGCGCTCAACCTGCGCCATCGCGGGGGCGCAGACCAACGCCGCGGCCGCGACCGCTATGCCTGCCAGACTCAACCGACGCCCGAATGTGGCCATACGACGCCCTTTCCGCGCTGATATCAGGCCGCTCCAAACGGGCGGTCCGCGCGATCCTGGGATTCAGCGGGCGGCCCCGCGAGTCACGCGAGTCAGGGGGCGTCCGCGCGATGGGAGCGAAGAAGTTACTCTCCCGGGGAGGAGTCGTCCAATGCGGCGGGGGTTCCCCAGAGGGTCCGCTTGGGGGGCTCGTTGTACATGTAGCCGCTGTTGGGGTTTTCCTTGTCGAAGGCGAAGGCGTCGCGGTTGCGGATGAAGTCGCGGACGTAGCGGGCGGGGATGGCGAAGTTGAGGCCCTCGCCGAGGGGGATGCCCATGTTGGTGACGCCGATGACCTCGCCGCGGTCGTTGAAGAGGGGGCCGCCGGAGTTGCCGGGGTTGATCTGGGTGTCGGTCTGGATGTAGGAGATGCCCTCGAAGGATCGCTGGGTGGTGGAGACGACGCCGCGGCTGAGGGTGCGCTCCAGGCCCAGGGGCGCGCCGATGGCGAAGACGTCCTGTCCGGCGGCGAGGTGCTCGGAGTCCTGGAGGTAGACGGTGGGGAAGGGGCGGCCGTCGCGGGGCTTGAGGCGGAGCAGGGCGAGGTCGAGGTGGTTGTTGACGGCGACGATCTCGACGTCCTCGAAGAGCTCTCGCCTGAAATCTCGCTCGCCCTGGCCGAAGAGGGTGACCTTGATCTTGCGCTCGCCCTGCACGACGTGGGCGTTGGTGATCATGTAGCCGTCGGGGTGGATGATGAAGCCCGAGCCGGTGCCCGAGGGGGTGGTGACGAGGACGACGGCCTCGCCGAAGCGCTTGGCGAGCTCCTGCGGGGCGCGCTCGGGGAGGTTCTTGGCGGTGCGGAAGAGGGAGTCGGCGACGACCTGGCCGGGGGCGGCGACGTCGGGGTCGGCTCGCTCGATGGTGTCCACGCGGGCGCGGTCGATGCGGACGACCTGGTCGCCGAGGTCGAGCCAGAGGGCCTGGCTCGTCTCCTTCATGATCGGGGCGGTGATCCTCGTGCCGTCGTTGAGGATGACGGTGTCCACGGCCGGGCCGCCGGCGGCGGGGGCCGCATCCTCGTCCACAGGGGTGTGGCCGGCGGGGGTGGCCGGCTCATCCGCGGCGGCGGCGACGCCGTCCTTATCGGACGCGGCCCGGTTCGCCATGACCTCGGTCTGCGGGGCCTCGGGGTCGGTCTGCTCGGCGTCCACGCCGCGGACGGAGTGAGCGCCGAGCCCGCCCGCGATCGCCGCCCCCAACCCCAACGCCATCAGGCTCGTGCCGCGTCGCCGCATGGTCATCGCTTGCTCCTGTCGTCTGCCGATCGCACACCGGGAGGCACCGGGAGATCGTTTCGCCGATCCCGCGGTGCTCCGCCCACATGGAGAGTTTAGCCCACTATCCTTCCGGAACGTTCGCCCCCTGTTTCTCCCAACCGGGCCCGGCCGGGCCGTCTCGTCCGCTCGGACGCCCCGATCTGATCCCAGGAGACCCGCACGATGCCGACCCCTTCCGCCCGTCCCCTCGCGCTGCTGGGCGCGACCGCTGTGACCTTGCTGGGGGCGACCGCCGCGTCGGCCCAGCCGCAGGCCGATCTCGCCAGGTACTACGGCTTCGATCCGATGCGGATCGTGGTCGTCGATGACGGGTGCGGGCCGGCGGTGGTGGCGGACTTCAACAAGGACGGCCGGCCGGACATCGCGGTGGTGAACAACCGCAAGAGCCGGATCGAGATCCACTACCTGCGGGCGTCGGAGCGGACGGAGGCGGAGCAGCAGCGGCAGAGGCGTGCGAACGAGCTGCCGCCGAGCCCGTGGTACGACCGGCAGGATGTGTCGGTGGCGCACCGGGTGTCGGCGCTGCGGGCGTGGGACGCCGACGGGGACGGGATGCTGGACCTGGTCTACGCGGGGGCGAGCCCGGCGGAGCTGGTGATCCTGCGGCAGGAGAGCCCGACGAGCTTCGAGGTGCTGTCGCGCCGCACGGTCCGGGGGCTGGCGTCGCGCCAGAGCGGGCTGGCGATCGCGGACGTGATCGGGGACGGGGGCGTGGAGATCGTGGCGATCGCCGACAAGCGGCTGTCGATCTTCCCGCTCTCGAGCGCGGGGACGATCGGGGAGCCGACGCTGGTGGGGACGCCGGCGGAGCTGGCGGCGTTCTTCGTCGAGGACTACGACGGCGACGGGATGCAGGACATCCTCGGCGTGGTGCCGGACGACCCGACGCCGCTGCGGCTGTGGCTGCAGAGCCAGGACCCGAGGCGGACGGACAAGTCGGGGCTGCTGGCGGCGGAGCTGCGGTTCGAGATGCCGCCGGTGCGTGAGGTGCAGCCGATCCGGTTCGAGGGGCGGGAGGCGGCGTCGGTGGCGGTGATCGAGCGGGCGTCGCGCCGGATCGTCTGCTACGACGTGACGCCCAAGCCGATCCGCTCGAAGGTGGAGACGGCGGTGGGGGGCGCGGGGGGACGCGGCGAGGGGGAGCACCAGGTGCGTGCGGCGGTGTGGGCGTTCACCGACGGGACGAGCCGCGACCGGTCGGTCGCGGTGGCGGACCTGGACGGGGACGGGCTCAACGACCTGCTGGCGACCGACGGCGCGGCGAACACGGTGGCGTGGTACCGGCAGTCGCGGCGGATCGGCCTGGGGTCGGCGGAGTCGTTCAGCGCGTTCCGGAACCCCAAGTCGATCGCGGTGGGGGAGTGGAACGGCCGGCCGGGGCCGGAGGTGTTCGTGCTCTCGGAGGACGAGAAGGCGGTGGGGGTGAGCGAGTTCGACCAGGGGGAGGGGCGGCTGACGTTCCCGACGCCGCTGCCGATCAAGACGTCGGGGGCGTCGCCGGTGGCGATGGGGTACGTGGATCTCGGGGGCGAGACGGGGATGCTGGCGGTGATCGTCAAGGACCGGCGCGACCACACGCTGGAGCTGCACCACCCGGCGAGGGCGGACGAGGGCGTGGACGGGGTGACGACGATCGAGCTCAAGGGGGTGAACCGCTCGCCGCAGTCGATGCTCGCTGCGGATGCGGACCAGGACGGCGTCGCGGACCTGCTGCTGTTCACGCCGAACGAGCCGATGGTCATGGTGCGGTCGATCGGGGCGCCGACGGAGGGGGAGGCGCCGGGCTACCAGGTGCTGACGGACCAGCAGATGCGGCAGTACGGGCTGGTGGGGGCGGCGGGCCCGGGGAACACCGCGCTGGTGGACATGGACGGGGACGGCAAGGAGGAGATCCTCATCGCCGACCAGAACTTCGTCCGCGCGTGCCGCTACGACGCCGACCGCGGCTGGCGCGTCGTCGAGCAGATCACGATGCCCGAGCCGGGGACGCAGTTTGTGGGGATCAGCACGCTGGGGGAGGGTGATCAGAAGCTGATCGTCGCCTCGGACAAGGGCAACGGGCGGCTGGTGATCATCGGGCGCACCGCCGGGGCCGACGGGGAGATGGGGCCGTGGCAGGTGCGGGCGCGGCTGCGGCTGCTGGGTTTCCCGCTGGGGCGGATCTTCGCCGGGAGCTTCGGCGGGGACGGTGAGCCGAGCGTGCTGTGCATCGGCGACGACGGGTTCGGGCTGGTGCGGCTGGCGGGGGAGCGGCACGAGCTGGACCCGTTCGCGTTCTACCGCTCGGAGTCGGAGGACCGGTCGGAGCACGAGATCGAGATCGGCGACGTCAACAGCGACGGGTACCTCGACATGGTCGTGCTGGACTCGGCGGAGCGGATGTGCCAGATCCTGAGCTTCACGGCCAAGCGGAACCTGATGCCGGCGACGGAGTTCGAGGTCTTCCAGTCGCGGCTGTTCACCCGCGGGCGGGCGCAGGAGGGGGAGCCCAGGAGCGCGCTGGTGACGGACGTGACCGGCGACGGGCTGGACGACATCATGCTGACGGTTCACGACCGGCTGATCATTTATCCGCAAGCGAAGCAGCCGGAGTAGGAGCGGGCGAGGGCGACGGCGAGCCGAAGCGGGCGAGGAACCCCGCGACCGCGGCCCCGACCCGGGCGGCGTGCGCGGGGTCTGTCCAGAGGTCGTTGTGCCCCGCGCCGGGGATCTCGACGATCGAGCCGCTGGGTGCGGCGGCGGCGATGGCGCGGCCGTCGTCGATGGGGCAGGAGGCGTCCCGGTCGCCGTGGATGACCAGCAGGGGCGCTCGCACCTTTGCGGCGAGGGCGGCGCGGTCGAAGCGGGTCCCGTAGCGGTCCGTCGCCCACTGCAGCCCGTGGCCGGCGCGCAGGCCGAGCACGGCCATGGCCGCGGGGAGCGGGATCCGCCAGGGGAGCCCGGCGGCGCGCATGACGTTGCGGGCCGGGACGATGGGGATGCGGTAGGGCGCCTCGGCGATCACGCCGGCGATCGGAGTCGTTGCGGCCGCGGCGGCGGCGATGCTCACACCGGCGCCGAGCGAGAAGCCGTAGAGGACGATCGGCGGGGGGGGCGCTGCTCCGTCGCCGGCGCCGTTGCCCGCGACGCGCTCGACGAGGGCGAGCAGGTCCTCCACCTCTCCGACGCCGAGCGTGCAGACGCCGGGGGCGTCGCCGTGGGCGGGCATGTCCCACAGGATGATGCGCGAGGAGACCTCGGCGAGCGCGGGGAGCCGGGGGAGGGAGGTGATGCGCGAGTCGCGCCAGCCGTGGGAGTAGATGACCACCGGGCCGCCGGGGCGGCGGCCGGGGATGTCCCAGACCGGGAGGTCCACGCCGCGGCTGCGCAGGGTCCATGCCTCGAAGGCGAAGCCGTCGGGGAACTCGGGCGTGCGGAGCTCCGAGGGATCGGCGGCGGCGTTCTTCGAGAGCGCCCAGGCGTAGGACCGGCGCGGGGGGCGGCGGAGCGTCCTCGCCGTGTGCCAGATGGCGGCGGCCAGCGCGATCGCCAGGCCCGCGAGCAGCAGCAGCACCAGGCCGGAGAGATTCATCGAAGATCAGGGCGCGATCAGCCGCGAGATGTCGTTGAAGGTGACGACGAGGAAGAGGCCGACGATGAGGACGAGGCCGACCATCGCCGCGGCGTTCTGGACGGCGACGGAGACGGGCTTGCCGGTGAGCTGCTCGTAGATGAGGAAGACCATGTGGCCGCCGTCGGCGATGGGGACGGGGAGGAAGTTGACGACGGCGAGGTTGACGCTGACCAGGGCGAGGAAGAAGAGGAGCCAGATGAAGCCGCGGCTGGCGATGACGGTGCCGACGTGGGCGATGCCGACGGGGCCGCGGAGGTGCTCGACGCGGACGGTGCCCTGGAAGAGGCGGGCGAAGGTGAGGTAGGTGCTCATCATGACGCGGTGGGTCTCTTCGAGGCCCATCACGATCGCGCCCAGCGGGCCGTCGGCCCGGAGGAGGATCTGCTCGCGCTGGAAGAACCAGGTGGGGACGGGGTTCTCCCACCCGAGGGCGTGAAGGGCGGCGACGTCGGCGGCGTCGAGGGCCCAGGCCCGCTCCTCGACGGGGCGCTCGCCGCGGGCGGCGGGGAGGGGGAGCTCGATGCGGAGGGGGACCTCGGCGCTCGTGCCCGCGGCGGCGGCCGCCGCCGTCGCGAGGCGGAGCGCCGCGCGGAGGTCGCTGAAGTTGGAGACGGGCTCGCCGGCGACGGCGAGGATGCGCGAGCCGGGGAGCAGGTGCAGCGACGCGGCGGGGAGCTGGGTGGCGAGGCCGTCGCCGGCGGGATCGGTGGCGGGGAGGCGCGGCCAGGGGGCGATCAGCGTGTCGGCGTCGCCGGAGTCCTCGACGGCGAATCCGATCGTGCCCTTGCGGCTGACGGGGACCTCGCCGAGGTCCACGATGGCGGGCGAGCCGGACTCATCGGTCCGCAGGACGGCGACGGGGACGGCGCCTCCGGCGTGGCGGCCGATCTCGGCCATCCCCTCGGGGATACTGGGCCACTCGAGGCCGCCGATGCGGACGAAGACGTCGCCCTTCTTCAGGCCGGCCTCGTCGGCGGGGGGCATCGTGGCGGCGACGCGCATGGGGGCGGTGAGGCCGAGGAGGTGGTCGACGCGGGCGAAGACGTTCTTGCGGACGAGGAACTCGGCGCTCTGGAGCACGGGCTCAGGGCGGATCGTGCCGGTGACCTCGCGCCCGGAGTCGTCGGCGAAGGCGACGGTCATAGGCGAGCCGTCGGGGGAGCGGCGGATCAGCCGCGTGAGCTGGTCGGCGGAGTCGATCGGCTGGCCGTCGGCGCTGATGAGGCGCATGCCGGGCTCGACTCCGGAGAGGCCGATCCGCTCCATGATGCGGGCGAACTCGGCGTGCGAGGCATCGTCGCCGGGAGCGACCTCCATGAGGCGGTCGGAGGATGCAGGGCCGATGCCGAGCTGGAGCATCCGGGTGGCGTGGTCCTCGCGCGGTTCGATGCGGAAGCGGAGCGGCTCGGTCACGCCCGGGCGTTCGACGGTGAGGTCGATGGTCGCGCCGCGGGCGGCCATGGCGGAGGCGAGGACGAGGTCGTTGAAGGAGTTGGGCTCGCGCGAGCCGATGGCCAGGACTCGGTCGCCGGGCTGGAGGCCGGGCTCGGCGACGCCGGCCTGCCCGGCGTTGAGGGCGACGGCGCTCGCGGCGGGGGAGCCGGGGGCGACGTCGCCGACTTTCGCGGGCTCGGTCTTCAGGCCGACCATGAAGACGAGGATGAACAGGACCGCGGCGACGACGAGGTTGGCGGCGACGCCGGCGGAGATGATCACCATCCGCTTCCAGACCTTGGCGGAGGTGTAGCTGTCGGGGGCGTCGCTGCGGGCGGTGGGGTCGGCGTCGTCCTGCCCGAGCATCTTGACGTAGCCGCCGAAGGGGAAGACGTTGAGGCGGTACTCGGTGGGGCTGACGGCGTGGTGGGTGGCCCGGTCGCCCTCGACGGCGGTCGCGCCGGCGGCCCGGGCGCCGAGGAGCTGGTGGTACTCGCGCTCGCTCGAGCCGCGGCGGAGGCCCAGGCCCTTTCGCCATGAAAAGAGCGCCGGGCCGAAGCCGACGGCGAAGGCCAGGACGCGGACCCCGGCCCAGCGGGCGGCGAGGAAGTGTCCGAGCTCGTGGAGGACGATGATCAGGCCGAAGCCCATCACGACCAGGAGGAGGTCGAAGAGCGTGCCGAGCGCATTCATGATCTGGGGCATCGGCAGATCCTAGCCGCGGCTCGCGTGGACGCCCCGAACAGGGCCCTTTGGACGGATGGAAGAGGAAAGGGCCCGGCCCCTGAAGTGGGGCCGGGCCCGGGTGGCTCGGACGGTCCCGCGGGCCCCGTGGGCGGGCCCGGCGGGGGTCATCTGCAGCGGATCACTTGTACTTGACGCCGCAGCCGGTGGCCTTGGTCTCGGTGACGGAGACGGTCTGGCCGGCGAGGAGCTCGTTGAGGGCCTGGGAGACGTAGTTGACGTCGCCGATCTTCATGCCCGGGCCGTTGTCCACGGCGCCGGTGTAGGCGAGGACGCCGTCCTTGTTGACGATGTAGATGGTGGGGGTGACCTTCGCGCCGTAGGCCTTGCCGACGGAGCCCTCCTCGTCGAGGAGGATCGGGTAGGTGATGCCGTAGCTCTCGGCGGCCTTCCTGTTGTACTCGGCGCCGGCGCCCTGCTTGCCGGGCGCGCCGGAGTTGATGGCGACGAAGACGACGTCCTTGCCGTCGAACTCCTTGACGAGGTTCTTGAAGGTCGGGTTGGCCTCGTGGTGCTTCTTGACGGCGGGGCAGTCGGGGTTGAACCACTCGAGGACGACGATCTTGCCGGACCCCGTCGCCTCGGCGAGGGTGAAGGACTTCCCGTTGACGTCGGTGAGCGTGAAGTCGGGGGCCTTCTCGCCGACCTTGGCGCCGCCGGCCTTCGCGGCCTGCTTCGCGGGCGGCTCGGCGAACGCGGACGCGGGGGCGAGGGTGGTCGCGCCCAGGGCGAGTGCGCCGATCGCGAGAGCCGTCAGCAGGGCCTTGGCAGTCTTCATACGTGGAACTCCTTTGCGGGGACGCGTCGCCGCGGGGATCCGCGCCGGCCACACGCCGGCGGGTTGCGGTCGCGATCCCGGGGGAACAGCGTCGTGGACAGTGGGAACGAGCGGTGGCATGGCTTGGGGATCAGCGGGCGTCGGGCGCGGGGAGGTCGATCGCGTAGATCTCTGACGGGCCCTTGGCGCGGGCGACCTCCAGCACGCCCACGGCCCGGTCGTTCTCACCCCTGGGCTCGAACTCGATGGAGAGGACATCCGCATCGGCCGCGCCCTGCTCGATCGGCCGCACCATGGGCATCGAGGCGGACTTGGGGTAGAAGGCGAGCGAGGCGGCGCCGGGGGCATGGATGTTCAGACGGGTCCCCTTCCACGTGAGCTCGACGGGCGAGCCGGTGTCGGGGAGGGGGCGAGGGAGGCGCCGCCGCGCCTCGTCGAAGCGCTTCGCATCCGGCGACTTCGCCGGCGGCGCATCCGTCACGGGGAGCGTGATCTCAACCCGGGCGGAGCCGGGGAGGCAGTAGTCCCGGCACTCGAGCCAGTCGAGGGAGGCGCCGATCATGATGGGCTCGCCGGGGGCGGCGCTCTCGGGGACGGTGATGGGGAGGAGGAGCGTGACGCGGTCCTCGTAGATGTAGTCGAGCAGGTCGCCCGAGGAGATGTGCCGCTTGGGCGCGGGCCATAGGAGCTCGCCGGCGCGGAAGCCGGGTGGGAGCGTGGCCTCGACGTGCACGGGCATGCCGGTGTCGCCTGCGCCGTCCCAGTAGAGGTGCCAGCCGGGCTCGATGTCGAAGGTGAATCCGAGGTAGGCGGTCTGGCCCGGGGCGAGGGCGTCGTGCTCGGCGATCAGGCGGGCCTTGGCGCGGGGCTTGTCGGGCTCACCGTCGCGCTGGGATGATCCTCCGAGCGCGCCGGAGAAGGCGGAGAGAGCGACACCGGCGAAGGCGAGCCATCCGAGGTACTTCAAACAGACTCCTTCCAGAAGGGACTCCGCCGCGGCGGGGGCGCAGATGTCCGTCACCTGTGAATGCTCCGGGCGGGCCGGCTATTCTCCCCGCATGAGCGCGATCTCGACACCTCAGGTTCGCCCCAGGGTTTTCATGCTCATCGCCGCGGTCGTCGGCCTGGCCGGCGTGCTGGGCGGCTGCGACAAGTCCATCAGCGACAAAGATATACAGCCGATCTCGCTGACCGAGCTGCGGGCCCTGACACAGTCCGATCGGCCCAACATGGTGTTGCTGATCGACCCGCGTTCGCCCGCGGCGTTCGCGCGGGGGCACCTGCCGGGGGCACGGAATCTGTCGCTGGAGGCGATCGACGATCGCTTTGGGACGACCCCGGAGCTGGAGCGGTACTCGAACCTCGTGGTGTACGGGGACGACCCCGGCACGGGCGTGGGCCGCGCGATGGCCAAGCGGCTGATGTCGGTGGGGTACAAGAGCGTGCGCCTGTTCTTCGGGGGGGTGAGCGAGTGGCGGCGCGCGGGGCTGGAGCTGGAGACCAGCGAGCCCGTCGCCGAGAACTGACCCCGCCCGGGCGTGTCGTCAGTCGTGCGGCGGGGGGCCGGCGGGGTGGGCGATCGGGTCCTCGCCGCGGAGGCGGCGGGCGAGGTCGGTGAGGATGCGCTTGTCGAGCGTGATGAGCTCGTGGCTGCCGAAGATCGGGCCGGGGAACCAGATCGGGTCCTCGCCCCAGGGGGCGCAGTTGCCGGCGCCGACCCAGTGGTCGTTGAGACGGGCGTAGGCGACGATGCGGTACTCGGCGCACTCGTACGCCTCGTCGAGCCGCTGGAGCCAGGGCGAGCCGGGGCGCATGCACCTGGCCGCGCGGTCGAGGGCGATGATGTTGGCGAGCTTCGCGCCGCGGTGGGGGGTGCCGAGGGTGTAGAGGGTGGAGATGGCCAGGCGCGAGCCGTGGCGGCGCGCGGCGGCGGGGGCCGCGGCGGCGCGGGCGATCAGGCCGCCCATGGAGATGCCGACGACGTCGAGCTCGATGCTGGTGGCGCGGCCGCAGTGCGCGGCGGTGGGCCACCGGCGCTCCACGCGGCGGATCACCGCGGCGACCATCGAGTCGAAGTCCCAGTGGGTCCAGAAGGAGACGGGGAGGACCATGTCGGGGTCCGCGCCGGTGAGGCGGGCGAGGCGCGCGGCGAGGTTGCGCCCGGAGAAGACGGGGGAGCGCCAGCCGGAGAGGACGACCAGCGGGCGCGCAAGGCCGGTGGGGGCGGCGAGCATCCGCTGCCACTCCTTCTCGATCATCTCGAGATCCCAGGGGCCGTTGGGGTGATTGGCGATCACGTCCGGATCCTTAGCCTCCTCAACTGGGGTTTTCATTTGGAAATCGCCGGGCGCATTTGCGGCGGGGGTGACCCGCCGGCCCGCTGCGACGTACTACGGACGGGCCGGGCGCGGCGGGGCAATGATCCCGCTCGGGGGTGCGCTTGGGGAGGAGGGGCCGGCAGCGGGCAAGCGTCCGCGAGGGAGCATCGATGCAGCGTTCGACACCGAGTCGTTTCCTGATGGCGATGGCGGCGGGGGCGGGGATCGCGGCGGCGACGCCGGCGTGGGGGGCGGCCGGCGAGCCGTCCGCGCCCGCGGCAACGGCCGCGGCGGAGGCGTCGCCCCGGTTCATCCGCTCGGTGGAGTCCAAGGGGGGGCAGCGGGTGCGGCTGGAGCTGGTGATCCGGTCGTTCGTTCCGGCGAAGGGGGAGGGGCCGACGGTGGACCTCGTCGCGGCGGCGCACATCGCGGACCGCTCGTTCTACGAGCGGCTGCAGGCGCACCTGGATGCGAAGGACCTGGTGCTGTTCGAGGGGGTCAAGCCGGCCGCGGCGGGGGGGATGGGGGACGAGGGAGAGGATGGAGCGCTGACGGAAGAGCAGCGTGCGGAGCGGACGCGGCGGCGCATCCGTCTCGTGGCCGCGCTCATCGAGCGGCACAAGGGGGCGGTGGGGGACTATCCCGCGTCGCTGGATGAGCTCGCGGCCGGTGAGGATAAGCGCATCGCGTGGCTGGCGCAGAGCGCGGCGGTGGACGCGTGGGGCGCGCCGCTGGTGTACACCGTCGAGGCGGGGGGGGACGCAGCGCAGCGGGGGTTCAACGTGGTCAGCTACGGCGCCGACGGCGAGCCGGGGGGCGAGGGGGCCGCGGCGGACATCGCGTTCGCCGACGGGCCGGCGCTCAGCGACGCGGAGCGTGTGTCGGCCGATCCGGGGATCCAGCAGCAGCTCGCCTCGGCGCTGGGGCTGGTCTTCCAGCTCGACGTGATGGACCACACGGGGGCGAACTGGCGCAACAGCGACATGACGGTCGAGGAGCTTCAGGAGCGGCTCGACGAGACGGGCGCGGAGGCGGGGGTGCTGTTCAAGACGCTCGACGGGACGTCCTTCTCGGCGCGGCTGATGGGGCTCGCCTTCAAGTTCATCGGATCGAACCCGGCGTACTCTGCGATAGGGAAGCTGGTGCTGGTGGAGACGCTGGCGCGCGCGGACGAGATCCTCGAGTCAGCGCCGGGGGAGATGGGGGCGATGATGGGGGTGATCATCCACGAGCGGAATCGGGTGCTGCTGGACGACCTGCGCGCGGTGATCGAGCATGAGCCGGGGGTGCGGACGATCGGGATCATCTACGGCGCGGGGCACCTCGCGGACGTCCAGCAGCGGCTCGTCGAGGAGTTCGGCTACGTCGAGGCCGGGGAGGAGTGGGTGCCGGCGATCGAGGTGGACCTGGACGCGGCGGGGGTGCCGCCGGCGCGGGCGCGGCAGTTGCGGGCGATGCTCAAGCGCACGTTCGACCAGCAGCTCAAGACCCTGGAGCGGCGCCGGCCTCGGCGGTGAGCCCGCCCCCTCACGGCTCGGTGAGGACCGGCTCGGGGGCGTTCTCGCTGGAGAAGGGGCGGTCGGGGATGGGGGCGGGGGGACGCGTGGTGTAGGCAGGCTCATTGCGGAGGCGACGGGCGATGTCGGCGAGGATGCGCGGGTCCTTGTACGCCGTGACGTGGGCCGGCTCGTTGCGGAGGGGGGCGACCCAGTAGGCGGGCTCGCCCCCGAGGCCGGCGTTCTCAGGGCCGACGACGCTGTCGCCGAGGCGGACGTAGGCGTACGCCTCGTAGGTGGCGTCTTCGTCGTGCTCGGCCAGGGCGGTGAGGAAATCGGAGCCGGCGCGGATCTCCCAGATGCGCCGGTCGAGGGTGGGGGCGGCGGCCATGCGTGCGCCGCGGTGCGGGGAGGCGACGGTGAAGAGGCGGGCGATGCGGAGGACGCGGCCGCCGTTCTCGCGCGGGCGGGCGGCGTGGCGGGCGATGACGCCGCCGTAGGAGAAGGCGACGACGTCCACCTCGGTCGTGGCGGATGGGTCGCCGCTGGGCCAGGCCTCCTCGACGGCGGCGAGAAGGCGGTCCGCGGCGGCGTCGGTGCTGGCGGTGCCGAAGGCGTGGACGACGATGAGGGGCGTGTCGGGGTGGAGGTGCTCGCGGAGGCGGTCTCCCAGGTCGGCCGCGGCGACGCCGACGTCGAAGAGGCCGCCGATGACGACGACGGGGCGCGGGGGCATGACGGGCTGGTCACGCATCTCGACCAGCTCGGCGCGGGCTTGACGGGTCTGCAGCGGGAAGGAGGGGTTGAGCGGGTCGTCGGCGGTGCAGCCGGCCGCGGTGAGGGACGGCGGCAGGAGCAGCAGCGCCGCGGCGGCGATCGAGAGGGTGCGGCGTTGGGATGGCCGCGTCATCGTGGCCCCTTGCTCAGGACTTGCTGATGGTGACGGGGACGCCGGCGAGGCGGTCCACCTTGCCGGCAGCGATCTTGTCGAAGCCGGAGCCGAGCTCGCCGATGGGGTCCGGGGGGATGATGTCCACCTTCTTCTCGCCGAGCCTGGCCTCGCCGCGCTGGACGCGGTCCTGGAAGGCGAGGCACTCGGTCAGGAGGCGGTCCAGGATCTCATCCTCGGGGACGTTGGCGACGCGCTCGCCCTGGACGTAGATGATGCCGCGGCGGTCGCCGGCGAAGACGGCGACGTCGGCCCCCTCGGCCTCGCCGGGGCCGTTGACGATGCACCCCATGACGGCGACCTTGATCGGGAGCGTGACCTTCTCGGCGAGGGCCTTGCGGACGTCCTGGACGAGGGTGAAGAGGTCCACCTGGATGCGGCCGCAGGTGGGGCAGGCGATGAGGTCCACGCCGCGGCGCTCGCGCAGGCCGAGGCAGTAGAGCAGCTCGAGTCCGTCCTGGACCTCGTAGACGGGGTCGTTGGCGTAGGAGATGCGGATGGTGTCGCCGATGCCGTTGATGAGCAGGCCGCCGAGGGCGACGACGGAGCGGATGGCGCCGGTCTCCTTGGGGCCGGCGTGGGTGACGCCCAGGTGCAGCGGGTGGTCGAATCGCTTGGAGATCTCGGTGTAGGCGTCGATGACGATGGCGGGGTCCATCGACTTGGCGCTGATGGCGATGTCGTAGAAGTCCTGCTCGTAGAAGATGTCGAGGTACTCCTCGAGCTTGGCGATCATGATGGCGAGGAGGTAGCCGTGCTTGTGCTCGCTGAAGACCGCGCCGAGCTCCTTCATGCGCTTCTGCTTGTCCTTGCGCTCGATGATGGAGCCCTCGTTGACGCCGACGCGGATGGGCAGGCCGCGGGCCTTGCAGGCCTGGATGACGTCGACGACCTGCTTGCGGTCGTTGATGTTGCCGGGGTTGAGGCGGATCTTGTGGACGCCGGACTCGACGGCCTCGAGGGCGCGCTGGAAGTGGAAGTGGACGTCGGCGACGATCGGGACGCGGACCTGCGGGATGATCTCCCTCAGGGCCTGCGTGTCCTTCTTCTCGGGGACGGCGACGCGGACGATGTCGGCCCCGGCGGCGGCGAGCTTGTTGATCTCGGCGACGCAGGCGTCCACGTCGTGGGTGTAGCCGGCGGTCATCGTCTGGACGCTGACCGGGGCGGGGGCGGTCGGGTTGCCGGCGCGGTCGGGGAGGCCGCCGCCGATCCTGATCACACCGGTGCGGTCGTCACCAACGCAGATCTGCCGAGTGGGGCGTCGTGGGGTCATAGGGGCAATGGTAGGAATCCACCGAGCGCCGGGGCGTTCGGTCGGGGCTTCGGGTGCCAGGGCCGCCCGGTCTTCCCGGGCTTCTTCTGTCTCTTCCGCCTCTCGCGGCCGGCCATGTTTCCTCCTTGCCGTCAGCGTCTGGGCCGGTGGCCGCTGGCGGTGATCCCCGCCATGAGGCTGCGGCGCGGGGCGTAGCCGGGGTCGCCGGGGCGGAGGCCGTCGACCTCGGGGGTGCGCCAGATGAGCATCACCAGCCCGGAGAGCATGAGCAGAGCCGAGGGGAGGCCGACGGCGAGCTGGGTGGCCGCGGCGGCGCTGACCGGGGCCTTGAGCAGCTCGCCGACGTAGCCGGCGGCGAGCGTGCCCGCGGCCATGGCGCCGAAGGAGGCGACGTTGGAGAGGGCCATGACGCGGCCGCGCATGGCGTCGGGGACCAGGTCCTGCATCGCGGCCCACGCCTGGTTGAAGCCCCAGAGCCAGAAGACGCCGACGAGGACCATCACCGCCAGCCCGGCCCAGAACGACGTGATGATGGAGAAGAGGGAGACGACCAGGCCGGCGCCCAGGAGAGAGAGGGGGATGAAGTGGTGCTTGGGGTACCACGGCGGGACGTAGCGCAGGATGAGCCCGCCGGCGACCGCGCCGACGCCGAGCCCGGCGAGGAGCCACCCCGTGCCCTTGTCCGCCTCGGACGATGTGAGGCCGTAGACGTCGATGACGAAGAGCGGGAGCATGCGGAGCAGCGGGGCGGCGAGGGCGGCCATCAGCACCATGGCGAAGAAGACGGCCAGCGGGCCGCGGCGGCGGAAGAGGAAGCCCATCGCCTCGCGGATCTGTTCCCACCAGGGGACGCCGTTGCGGGGCGGGGCGGGGGAATCGGGCGTGCCGGCGAGAGCGACCAGGACGCCGACGAAGGTCGCGGCGTTGATGATGAACAGGGGCGTCGGGCCGTAGAGGCCCATGAGGACGCCGGCCGTTGCGGGGCCGAGGACGCGGGCGAGGTTGAACTGCACGCCGTTGAGCGTGATGGCCTTGGTAAGCTCCTCGCGTGGGACCAGGCGCGGGGTGAGGACCTGCCAGGCGGGCATGTTGAAGGCCAGGATGATGCCGTGCGCCGCGGAGAGGGCCAGGATCAGGTGGACGCTCAGGCGGTCGAGCAACGAGAGCACGGCGAGCGAGACGGCGATGACCATCAGCAGGCCCTGGGTCGCCATCATGAGCTTCTTGCGGTTGACGCGGTCGGCGACGACGCCGCCGAAGATGCCCAGCAGGAGAATGGGCGCCTGCGAGGCGACCGCGAGATAGGCCAGGCTCTCCAGCGAGCCGGTCTGGTGGGCGATGACGAGCTGGAGGGCGACGACCTCCATCCAGTTGCCCGTGTTGCTGACCAGCGCAGCGCACCAGACGTTGCGGAAGTGGCGGTGGCGGAGGACGCCCAGGCGGGAGCGCGGAGGGGCCGGGGATTGGAGAGGGGTGGGGGGGTGATGGGGGGGCGTCGCGGCCGCGGCGGGTTTGCTTGGACGTTCCCGGGGGACGGCGCCGGCGATCGCCTCAGTGAGCGCGCCCGCACCGTGCGGGCCGGCGAGCGCCCCTGGTGTGCGTCGATCGTCGTCTGACAACCCCGGACTCCATTCCCGCCGCGTCCTCGCGGCCGCCACGGGCATGCTATGCGGGCACTCATCTTGCCTTGGCGGGCGTGGGGGCGAGGGGTTGTCGCTGGGGCCGCTGGGCGAATCCGGGGCGGGGCCGCGCGCCGAGGGCCAACCCTGGGTATGCTCTCACCCCACCGCCCGGGTCGGCCGATGCACCCCGGGAGCCGCACCGGCCAGACCGGCCCCTGACGCCGCGAGGACATGACCGAGATCCGCCGCATCACGATGGACGACCCGCTGTACCCGCAGGAGTGCGCCCTCCGGGAGTCGGTGCTGCTGCGCCCGCTGGGGCTGTCGATGGAGGATCTGCGGCGGGAGTTCCCCGGCGTGGAGGAGCGGTTCGAGCACTTCGTTGCGGTCTTTGATCATCCGGCGGGGCCACGGGTGATCGGGTGCGCCGCCCTGCTGGCGAACTTCCCGGAGCCGGGGACCGGCAAGCTGATGCAGATGGCGGTGGACCTGCAGCGGCAGGGGGAGGGGATCGGGCGGCGGCTGGTGGTGGCGGTGGAGCGGCGGGCCTTCGGCGAACTGGGCCTGACGGAGCTGTTCTGCCACGCGCAGCTCCCGGCGGTGGGGTTCTACACCTCGCTCGGATGGAAGATCGAGGGCGGGGTCTTCAAGGAGGCGGGGATCGACCACCAGCGGATGGTCCTGAGGCCGGAGCCGCCGGACGACGACCTGGTCCTGTAGGCGGGCTGCGGCATTTGAGGGGGTCGGTGGCCACCCCCTGTTTCGGGGTTGGTTGTTGCCGCACCGTTCCCGAGCGCCAATACTCATCGGGGCGGGATTTGGTCTGTGGCACCCCCGGGCCCCCACCATGCAGGATGCAAGCGCCCGATATCGCGCCGTTCTCACTCGTCACGGCATCCGCGCGACGCGGCAGCGTGAGGAGATCTACGCCGCGCTCGCGGCCTCGCACGAGCACCCGACGGCGGAGGAGTTGCTGCGGGCGGTCCGGGTGACGCAGCCGGGGCTGAGCCTGGCGACGGTGTACAACACGCTCGAGACGTTCACGCGGGCGGGGCTGTGCCGGAAGGTGTGCACGGCCGCGGCGGGGGGGCCGTGCCGGTACGACGCGGACCTGTCGGACCACCTGCACGCGGTCACGCCGGATGGGCGGGTGCGGGACATCCCCGCGGACCTCGGCGAGGCGGTGCTGGGGCACATCCCGGACGAGTTGATCCGGCAGATCGAGGCGCGGATGGGGGTGCGGATCGAGCGGGTGAGCGTGGACTTCCTGATCGCCCCGCCGGGCGAGGGGGGTGGGGCGGGGCGGGATTGAGAGGCGCACCAAGGTTGGAGGCGGGGGGCGGACCGGGTGAATTCCGCCGCGGCGGCGGCCGATATCTCCGTGGGCTGCGCCGGCAACGGGCGCGGTCGCCACGCCGGAGCGAAGATGTGAAGATCCCGATCAATCGCCGACGGTTCCCGCGGTACACGATGATCCCTGCGTACACGCCGGTGCGGGTTCGCACGCTCGACCGGGCGGGGCAGGAACTGTGCGGGCACGTGTACGACGTGTCGGAGGGGGGCGCGCGGTTCGAGGTGGACGCGGCGATCGAGCCCGGCAGCCGCGTGGCGATGCAGATCACGCTCCCGGCCTGCGGCGAGCCCGACCCGGGGGCGTCGCGCGACGTCTTCGTGATGGGCACCATCGTGCGGCTGGAGGACGAGGACGAGCCCGGCCCGGTCCGGACCGCGGCGATCTTCACGCACTTTGCGCGCAGCGGCGACCGCGAGCGTCTGCTCGGACAGTTCGCGACGGGTCGGTACCGGCTCGCGGCGTAGGGTCAGCGGCCGCCGCCGCCCGCGTTGTTCCCCGCGCCCCCGGCGCCGGCGAGGTGCAGCTGGCGGGCGTGCCGGTAGATCTCGGCGACCCGGGGCCAGTTGATCACGTTCATGAACGCATCGACGTAGTCGGCGCGGCGGTTCTGGTACTTCAGGTAGTAGGCGTGCTCCCACACGTCCACGCCGAGGAGGGGGATGACGCCCCAGATGGTGTGGTCCTGCTGCTTCTCGCCCTGGAGGACCAGGAGCTTGTCGGCGACGGGGTGGTAGACGAGCCAGCCCCAGCCGGACCCCTCGACCTGCTTGGCGGCGTTCTTGAAGTGATCGGCGAAGGGCTCGTAGCCGCCGAAGTCGCGGTCGATGGCGTCGGCGAGTGCGCCCTGGGGCCGCCCGCCGCCGCCGGCGCCCGCGGGGGCCATGGTGATCCAGAAGAGCGAGTGGTTCACGTGGCCCGAGCCGTTGAAAGCGAGCTCGTTGGACCAGAACTTGATGAGCGAGGGGTCCCCCTCGCCGCGGCGGATCTCGTCGAGCTGGGCGAGGGCCTTGTTCAGACCGTTCACGTAGCCCTGGTGGTGCTTGTCGTGATGGATCTGCATCGTCTGGGCGTCGATGTGCGGCTCGAGGGCGTCGGCGGGGTAGGGGAGGGGCGGGAGGACGTACTGCCGCTTCTGGGCGTCCCAGCCGAGCTGCTCGGGGGTGAGCGAGGGGTGCTGCGGGGCGGCGCCGGGGCGGGCGTCGGGCTGGGCGGCGCCCGCGGCGACGGCGGCGAGGCCGGTCAGGCCCATAGCGGCGAGGGCGGCGCGGCGGTCGAGCTCGGCGACAGCGGGGAGCGGGCGGCGTGCATCGGTCATTCTGGGGCTCCTCTCGTGCAGTGCTCCGTCTTGGCCCCGGCTCTCGGCGTCAGCTTTGCCGCCCCTCGATCGCGGCGACGAGGCACGCGGCCGCGAGGACCATGAGGTCGTCGATGTAGTCGTGGTCGGCGTGGATGCCGATGCCGAGGCGGTAGACGAACGGGTTGAAATGCTGACGGAAGCTCGCGATGCGGGCGCCGTCGGCGGTGGACAGGGTGAACCTCTGGGGCGAGATCAGTGAAACGTAGTCGATGAACCGGCGGGCGAAGGCCAGCCAGCCGGAGTCTTCAAGCAGGGTAGCGATCTCCTCGCCGGCGGGGTTAAGGACGACCCACTGGTCCCGGAGGAGCGATCGGACGCCCTTGCGGCGGAGGCTGCCGACGAGGTCGCCGCTGGGGAGCCGCACGTCGTAGGTGGCGCCGAAGTCGATGACCTGCCGGGCGGAGATGCGGAAGAGCTCGGTGGTTTCCGAGCGGTCGGTGTAGACGCGCATGTCCTCCTTCAGGCGGAAGGCCCGCTGGCGGCAGTAGCCGACGGGGAGGCCGGAGGCGTCGTAGACGTCGAAGCCGCCGCCGAAGAGCTTGAAGACCTGACGCCGGACGGTGTACCGCTCGCCTGGGGCCGCCTTGATCGCCACGGGGTTCTCCTGGGGGTGAGCACGGAGGATACCAAAGGCAACCGCGGCCGCCGGGGGGCACCCGCGTGCCCGTGGCCCGGCGGCCGCGGTGATTCGAGGCGCGTGGTCGGTCGCGGCCCGGCGTCAGGAGGCCGCCTCGCCGACCTGCCAGCGCAGGAAGGCGACGATGCGGGCGTTCTGGCCGATGAGGTCCTTGACCTTCTTGGAGGGGTCCATGATGAAGGGCTGCTCGAGGAGGGCGACCTCCTCGAAGAACTTGCGCATGCCGCCCTCGACCATCTTCTCGGCGATCTCCTTGGGCTTGCCGGACTCGATGGCCTGCTCGATGCGGAAGCGGCGCTCCTTCTCGACGACGTCGGCGGGGATGTCGTCGGTGGAGATGCCCAGGGGGCGGGGGACCGCGGCGGTGATGTGCATGCAGATCTGGCGGAGCGTCTCGTCGGAGATGCTGCCGTCGGCCTGGATCAGCACGCCGGTCTTGCCGTCGTGGTGGATGTAGGAGCCGAAGGCGTTGGTGCCGCCCTCGTCGACGAGCTTGTGGGCGCGGGCGAGGGAGCAGTTCTCGCCGGTGGTGATGCGCAGGTCGTCGATGAGCTTGGTCATCGCGTCGGTGGCGGCGACCGCGCCGGCGTTGGCCTGGAGGGCGAGGGAGGCGCACTCCTGGGCGACCTTGATGAACTTCTCGTTCTTGGCGGTGAAGTCGGTCTCGGCGCGGAGCTCGACGATGGCCGCGGCGTGGCCGGAGGGGTCCACGGCGACGGCGACGCGGCCCTCGCCGGCGACGCGGTCGGTGCGGGTCTCCATCTTGCCCTTGAGCTTCTTCCGGAGGTGCTCCTCGGCGGCGTCGATGTCGCCGCCGGTCTCCTGGAGCGCCTTCTTGCACTCCATCATGGAGAGGCCGGTGCGGTTCCGCAGCTTCATCACTTCTTTCGCGTCGATCTCGGCCATGTGGGGTCTCCGTGGGGAGAGGACGGGATAGGTGCGGCCGGGCCGGGCCCGGGCCGTGGGACGGTTCGTGGGACCGGGCCGCCGCGGAGCGAGGGCTCCGCGGCGACTGTACGCCCCCGGTGACGGATCGGGATCGTGCGCCGCTCAGACGAGCGGCCGGAGAGAGCCGGCGGCTCCGGCGCGGGGCGCCGGGAGCGAGGCGGGGGTCGGCGGGCTACTTCTGCTCGGCGGCGACGGGCTGGGCCGGGGCGGCGGACTCATCGTCGCCCTGGTCGGGGCGTCCGGCGTCGTCGGCGCGGAACTGGGCCCGGCGGGAGCGCTTGGGGCCGTTGGCGTCGGCGTTGGCGTCGGCGGTGGCGGGGCCGCGGGCGGCGTCGCGCTGCTGCCTGCCCTCGGCGATGGCGAGGCAGAGCTCGCGGACGACCACGTCGATGGAGCGCATCGAGTCGTCGTTGCCGGGGATCGGGATGTCGGCCATCTCGGGGTCGCCGTCGGTGTCGATCAGGCAGATCGTCGGGATGCCGAGCTTGCGGGCCTCGCGCAGCGCGTTGGCCTCGCGCTTGACGTCGATGACGACCATGGCCCCGGGGAGCTTCTCCATGTTGCGGATGCCGCGGAGGTTGCGGTCGATCTTGGCCTTCTCGCGCCGGAGCTGGGACTCCATCTTCTTGGAGTAGGAGGCGAAGTTGTCGGCCTGCTCGATCTGCTCGAGCTCCTCGAGCCTCTTGAGGCGCTGGCGGATGGTGCGGAAGTTGGTCAGCGTGCCGCCGAGCCACCGCTCGGTGACCCAGTGCATCTTGACATCGCCGACGCGCTGCTCGAGGACGGAGCGGGCCTGCCGCTTGGTGCCGACGAAGCAGACGTCCTTGCCCTCGGCGACGGTCTTGGCGAGGAAGCGCTTGGCGAGCAGGAGGCCCTTGACGGTCTCCTTGATGTCGATGATGTGGATGCCGTTGCGCTTGCCGTAGATGAACGGCCCCATCTTCGGGTTCCAGCCGCTGGAGCGCTGGCCGAAGTGGATGCCGGCTTCGATGAGGTCCTGGACGAGGGTGTTCGACATGGGCTGTTTCCTGGCAGCGGCACCGGCGTCTGAGCGGATCGGGCGGCGCGAGGCGGGGGAGATATAAACCCGCATCGCGCCCGTTCACACGCGCTAGGGCGCTTCGATCAGGGCCGGGCGGGGCTCGCCCGGCCGGTGTGATGAAACGAGGGCCTCGCCCGCGACTCCGAGCGCCACGAGCCCCGGCCTGCCGGCCGCCGATCACGGCCAACCCCGCAGTATATGAAGGGAGTTGTGCCGGGCAAGGGGGGGATGCGGCACTTGGACGGCCCCGGGCCGGTCAGTCCCCCCGCGGCCTCCGCACATCCTCCATAACCGCGACCACCACCCGGCGGTCGCGCGGGCCGCCGGGGGGGACGGTGCGGTGCTCCCAGAGGTAGACACCCTGCCAGGTCCCGAGCGCGAGGCGGCGGCGGAGGACCGGGATGGAGAGGGAGGTGGCGGTCAGGACCCCCTTGATGTGGGAGGGCATGTCGTCCGGGCCCTCGTCGGTGTGGGTGTAGCGGGGGTCGTTCTCGGGGACGAGGCGGTTGAGAAAGTCCTCCAGGTCGTGCCGGACGGCGGGGTCGGCGTTCTCCTGGATGATGAGGCTGGCGGAGGTGTGCTGGACGAAGACGGTGCAGAGGCCGGAATCGACCTGGGCGTCGGCGACGACCCGCTGGACCTCGCGGGTGATGTCGTGGAGGCCCTGGCGGGTGGTGGGGATGGTGAGGGTGCGGATCATCAGGATGCTTGCACCGGCATGAGAACCGCGGCCAGCAGAATGGTAATCAGGGCCCCCCACGCGAGCGGGTAAAGAGCCCGCGGACGGTTCGATGGCTTCGCACAGGCCATCCAGATGATGCCCCCGACGAAGACCGCGAGCAGAAGCAGGGCGGAATGGATGAGGAATGATTCTGATGCGGCGTCTCTGACATCCCACGTTCCTCGACGGCCGGGGAGCATCCACAGCCCGCACACGCCGGAGAGGGACGCGCTGAGCGTCGCCCAGATGAAGCAGCGCCAGAGGACTCTTACCCCGTGCGTCAGTTGTGTTCTCGAGCTTTCCTTCGGTGTTCCGCACTCGGGGCACACCGCCGGCGTGGGCAGGCCGTCGAGCGGGTACCCGCATCTGGAGCAGGCCGCTTCGGACCGCGCAGGGTGCGAAGTTTGATTTGCACGGGTGTGCTCGGGCTCACCACTCATATATGCCAAGTCCTCCTAGCCCAAGTCCTCCGTGACCCTGCACAGACTCAGCCAATGGCCAAGATGATTGAGCCGCCTACGGCCGCCGTGCTGATCTGCACGATAGCCCGGGCGCCAATGGATGCGCGTCGCCATGTGAGCGCAAGCACCACGATCCCGAGAACACCAATCAAAATAGAAAGGGTCCACAAGGCAGTGGATGTCGTCGGGATGATGCCGCCCATCTGCGTTTGCGCAACGTTGACCGTCGCGGTGGTGAAGGCGAGCAGCGCGTAACTCCGCGCGATCCACACGGCAGCGGGAGAGATTGGTGTGGGTCGGTAGCGGCGAGGTTCTATGACGCCGCACTCCGGGCAACGGACGGGATGGGTGAGCCCATCGAGCGTGTAGCCGCAATCCGTGCAGTTGTTTGCGTCCGACGTGAACACTGGTATCTCTATTCCACAGCTACCATTCGTATCCCAGGTCCTCCGCGATGCGGAAGAGGGCGACGAGGACCATCGCCGCGTATTCGGTCTCGGAGGCCTGGCGTTCGTCGCCGCGCTGGTGGAGCATGGAGCTGATCTCCCGCAGGTCGCCGATCAGCGGGATCACCGAGGCCGCCTCCTCGACGGAAGCGACCCGTTCGTGTTCGCCCGGGCTCGCCAGCCATGCCTCGATGAGCGAGGCGACTTGCTCGACGCTCACGGCGTCGAAGAAATCGCGTAGCTCGATCGATGGACGCGGGCGGCTGTTCCGCTCCAGCCACTCCGCAAGGCGGTCCTTGGGGAGTTTGCCCTCCGCCACGGCGACGATCTGATCCGCGGCCTCGTCCTCGTCGGCGGTCAGCAGCCAGCCGTTCTGGTGCAGGAACGTGAAGCACGCGGAGAAGGCGGTGCGCTTGTTGCCGTCGAGGAACGGGTGGTTGCGTGCGACGTGGAACCCGTACGCCGCGGCCATGCCGAAGGGGTAGTCGTGCGCAAAGGTGTTCCCGAACGCCTGCCGGGGCATCGCGAGCGCAGATTCGAGCGCCCCCAAATCGCGGATGCCCGGGATGCCCCCGAACGCGCTGATGGAGGCGTCGTGCATCGACAGGGCATCGTCCAGCAGCAGAAATCGCGGCCGCAGCAGGAGGATCGGGCCGCTCACTGCGCGAGCTTCCGCAGCGTCGCGGGATACCTGCGGTAGAGCTGCTTCATGGCGCGTTCGAGGCCGGGGCTGTGCCCGCGCTGGCTGCGGTTCTCAAGGAAGCGCAGGTATGTGGCGAGGTCCATGCCCATGGACTTCGCGCGCGCCTGGAGCTGCTGGGCCAGTTCGGGCGGGATGTTGATGTTCGAGTCGGACATGGCAGGTAATTATGGCTGATGTCCGGCCCTGACGCAACCCTATTCCCACTCGATCGTCGCCGGCGGCTTGCTGGAGATGTCGTAGACCACCCGGTTCACCCCGCGGACCTCGTTGATGATGCGGTTGGAGATGACGGCGAGGACCTCGTACGGGAGGCGGGACCAGTCGGCGGTCATGAAGTCCTGGGTCTCCACCGCCCGGATGGCGACGGTGTTCTCGTAGGTCCGGCCGTCGCCCATGACGCCGACGGAGCGGACGGGGAGGAGGACGGCGAAGACCTGGCTGGTGGAGCGGTAGAGGTTGGCCGCGACGATCTCCTCCAGGAGGATCTCGTCGCAGTCGCGGAGGACGTCGAGCTTCTCGCGGGTGACCTCGCCCAGGATGCGGACGGCCAGGCCGGGGCCGGGGAAGGGGTGGCGCCAGACCATCTGGTCGGGCAGGCCCAGGACCTCGCCGAGCTTGCGGACCTCGTCCTTGAAGAGGTCGCGCAGCGGCTCGACGAGCTCGAAGCCGAGCTGCTCGGGGAGGCCGCCGACGTTGTGGTGGAGCTTGATGTTGGCGGACTGGCCGGCGTACCCGTGGCCGGACTCGATGACGTCGGGGTAGAGGGTGCCCTGGGCGAGGAAGGTTGCGCCGTCGAGGTCCTTCGCCGCGGCCTTGAAGACCTCGATGAACCGGTGGCCGATGCGGCGGCGCTTCTCCTGCGGGTCCTCGACGCCGGCGAGGTCGGCGAGGAACTCCTTCGAGGCGTCCACGACGCGGAGGTCCACATCGAAGTGGTCGCGGAAGGTGGTCTCGACGAGCTCGACCTCGTTCTTGCGGAGCAGGCCGGTGTCCACGAAGATGCAGGTGAGCTGCTTGCCGACGGCCTTGTGCAGCAGTGCCGCGGTGACGGCGGAGTCCACCCCGCCGGAGAGGCCGCAGACGATCCGGCCGGAGCCGACCTGCTCGCGGACGCGGGCGACGGCGGTCTCGACGAAGTCGGACATCCGCCAGGTGCCGGAGCATTTGCAGATCTCGTAGACGAAGTTCTGGAGGATGTTGACGCCGTGGGGGGTGTGGGTGACCTCGGGGTGGAACTGGACGCCGTAGAAGCGGCGGCCCGGCGTGCTCCCCCGCGGGGGCTCGATGACGCGGACGGCGGCCAGCGGGCAGGTCTCGGTGGAGGCGAGGACCTCGATGCGCCCCTCGGGGCCGCCGTGCGCCTTCGAGCCCTGGTCGCGCTCGACGACCTGGTCGCCGTGGGACATCCAGACGGCGGTTCGCTCGGGGATGGCGCTGAAGAGGTCGGTGCGGTCGGAGATCTCCAGTTGGGCGCGGCCGAACTCGCGCCGGTCGGCGCGCTCGATGCGGGCGCCCATCATGCGGCAGGCGAGCTGCATGCCGTAGCAGATCCCAAGGACCGGGACGCCCAGGTCGAGGATGCGGGGGTCGCAGGTGGGGGCGTGGGGCTCGTAGACGCTGCTGGGCCCGCCGGAGAGGATGATCCCCTTGGGGCGGTACTGCGCGATGGTCTCGGCGGGGGTGTCGGGGGCGATGAGTAGGGAGAAGGCGCCGGCCTCGCGGACGCGCCGGGCGATGAGCTGGGCGGTCTGCGAGCCGAAGTCGAGGATGAGGATGACCTCGTCGTGCGGCAGGCGATCGGGCGCGGGGAGGCCGCGGGCGGCGGGGGCCGGGGCGGAGGGCTGAGAAGATGGGCGGTCAGTCATATTGGGGGGTGACTCGCGGGGAGGACTGGGGGAGCCGAGAGGGCGGGGGGCGTGCGTGGCCCGGGGACGGAAACGGCGACCGCTGCGGCCCGGTGTGGACGCCGCGGGGACCCGCTTGGTCATACTATGGACCCGTGCGCCGTCAACGGACCGACAGGGCGATGGGCATCGCGCTGGTGCTCAGTGTAGGTGCGGGCATCGGCGGATGTGCCTCGCCCGCGAGCTTCCAGGACCCGGAGCCGGCGAGCCGATTGGCCGCGCTCCGGGAGGCGGTGGCGGCGGGGGACCGCTCGGCGATCCCGGGGATCATCACCCTGCTGGACAGCGACGACGCGGCGGTTCGGCTCTTCGCGATCCTGGCGCTGGAGGAGATGACGGGGCAGACCCTCGGCTACGACTACGCCGCGCCCGAGGTGGAGCGGCGGGCGGCGACCGACCGATGGGAGGCGTGGTATCTTGCCCACTTCCGGGGGGCGTCCGGGGGTGAGCCGGGGACCGGTGGGGGCCCCCCGGGGGGCAGAGCACCAGGCCATGACTGAACGTCCAGAGATCCGCATCGAGATGAGGAGCAACCCGCTGTACCTCAGCGGGGCGCGGGAGATGGTCGCGGCGGTGGCGCGCCGGCTGCTGTTCACCGACGAGGCGTGCGGGCAGATCGCCCTGGCGGTGGACGAGGCGCTGTGCAACGTGATCCGGCACGGCTACGCCCGGGAGGCGGAGCACCCGATCTGGATCAGCCTGATCCCGGTGGGGGGGGTGGCCAAGCCCGGCTCGAGCGAGAACCCGACGCAGGCGCTGAAGATCGTGATCGAGGATGAGGCGCGGCAGGTGGACCCGGCGACCATCCGCAGCCGGAACCTGGAGGACGTCCGCCCGGGGGGGCTGGGCGTGCACATCATCAAGGCGGTCATGGACGAGGTAACCTACGAGCGAAGGGAAGGGCGGGGGATGAGGCTGATCATGATCAAGAAGCGGGTCGAGCGGGAGGAGGGCAGTTGTGGCGAACCCCGGTGAGGCGGGTCCGACCATCAGGACCGAGCAGGTGGAGGGGGGGATGGTGGTGCGGCCCAGCGGCGACGTGGACCTGACCGCCTCTCCGACGCTGCGGCAGGCGCTCAAGCAGGTGCTGCAGGGGCGGCCGGCGCGGCTGGTGGTGGACCTGTCGGGGGTGCCGTACATGGACAGCTCGGGGGTGGCGACGCTGGTGGAGGCGATGCAGATCGCCCGCAAGAACGGGACGCGGATGGCGCTGTGCTCGCTGCAGGAGCGGGTGCGCTCGATCTTCGAGATCGCGAGGCTCGAGACCGTGTTCGCGATCTACGCGACGCCCGAGGACGCGCTGCGGGCGTAGGAGGCCGGGGCGCGGGCCCGCGGGGAGAGAGACCAGGATGTCCGAAGAGGCGGCACGGCGGCGGGCTCTGGGCATGATCGAGGCGATGGGCGCGCGGCTCATCGACCTGCTCGAGCACGTCGGCGCCGTGTGGTTCCTGCTGGTCGAGATGCTCCAGTGGCTGTGGCGGTGGGTGATGCGCCGGACGCGGCTGGGCCGGCCGGCGATCGTGTCGCAGATCGTGCGCATCGGGGTGCGGTCGATCTTCATCATCTCGCTGGTGTCGGGGTCGGTGGGGCTGATCCTGGTGCTGCAGATGGCCCCGCCGCTGGAGGCCTGGGGGCAGAAGGAGCTGGTGGCGAACATCACGGGGGTGGCGGTGCTGCGGGAGCTGGGCCCGCTGATCGCGGCGATCGTGCTGACCGGGTTCGCGGGGGCGGCGATCGCGGCGGAGATCGGGACGATGGTGGTGGGGGAGGAGATCGAGGCGCTCGAGGCGCACGCGCTCAACCCGGTGCGGTTCCTGGTGGTGCCGCGGGTGCTGGCGTCGGTGGTGAGCATGGGGTGCCTGGCGGTGATCGCCGACGTGGTGGCGGTGACGGCGGGGATGTTCACCGGGTCGATCGCGCTGGGGATCCCGACGGACCAGTACATCTCGAACACGCTGGACCAGGTCAAGCAGGTGGACTTCATCACCGGCGTGGGCAAGTCGTTCGTCTTCGGGCTGCTGATCGGGCTGATCGCGTGCACGAACGGGCTGCGGGTCTCGGGCGGGGCGGCCGGCGTCGGCCGGGCGACGACGGGGACGGTGGTGCAGTCGGTCGTGGCGATCATCCTGGCGGACCTGGTCTTCACGGCGGTTTTCTACGCCCTCGGCCTGGTGTAGGCGGGGGGCGTGCGGCGCGGACCCGGCGGGGGCGAGCGCACGTACACTCCGGCCATGACCACGATCCCCGTCGCCGTCCTCGGGCCCACCGGGTACACCGGGCTGGAGCTGCTCGAACTGCTGCCGCGGCACCCGGTGCTCCGGGCCGCCTACCTCGGGTCGGCGCGCGTGCCGGCGCCGAGGATCGACGAGGAGTTCCCCCGTCTGGCGGGGAGGATCGGCGCGCAGGCGGCGGAGTGCCGGGGGATCGACCACGATGCCATCGCGCGGGAGTGCCGGCTGGCGTTCCTGTGCCTGCCGCACGAGGCGGCGATGGAGCACGCCCCCGCGCTGCTGAAGCGGGGGGTGAAGGTGGTGGACCTCTCCGCGGCGTACCGGATCCGGGACGCCGCGACCTACGAGCGGGCCTACGGGCACCCGCACACGGACACGGCGAACCTCGGCCGGGCGGTCTACGGCCTGACGGAGCTGGCGCGGGAGCGGGTCCGCGGGGCGGACCTGGTGGCCAACCCCGGGTGCTACCCGACCGCGGCGGCGCTGGCGCTGACGCCGCTGCTGCGCGAGGGGCTCATCCGGCGCGAGGGGATCATCATCAACGCGGCGTCGGGCGTGAGCGGGGCGGGGAGGCAGCCCAAGGCCCACCTGCACTTCCCCGAGGCGAACGAGAACTTCTCGACCTACGGCATCGGCGTGCACCGGCACCAGCCGGAGATCGGCCAGTCGCTGGCGACGTTCGGAAGGGCCGATGGGCCCGAGCCGCTGTTCGTTCCGCACCTGCTGCCGCTGGAGCGGGGGATCCTGGAGACGATCTACGCGCAGCCGGCGGAGGAGGGCCTGACGACCGAGTCGGTCATGGCGGCGCTGAAGAGCGCGTACGAGGGGGAGCCGTTCATCGTCGTCCGGCGCGAGGCGCCGTCGCTGCGGGACGTGCAGCGGACGAACATGGTGCACCTCAACGCGCGCATCGTCGGCGGGTGGGTGGTGATCGTCGCGGCGGAGGACAACCTGGTGAAGGGGGCCTCCGGGCAGGCGATCCAGAACGCCAACGTGATGCTGGGGCTGGAGGAGACGGCCGGGCTGCTGTAGCCCCGGGCGCTACCTCGCGGCGGGGGCGGCGTCCTTGAGCTCGGCCTCGACTCGGACGCGGCCGTTCCACCGGCTGAGCTTCGGCTCGATCACCGCGTCGAGGGGGACGTTGGTGTCGAGCGACTCCATCCGCTGGCCCCATCCCCAGCCGACCAGCCGCAGCAGGCCGAAGCCCTGCGTCTGCGAGCGGACCTGCAGCTCCAGGTGCTTGCCGTGCGCGCCCATCAGTCGCGGGGCCGCGGCGACGCGGAGGGAGGGGAGCAGGACGCGGACGGGGGGGTTGCTGCGGCCGAAGGGGGCGAGACGCTCGAGCTGGGAGACGGCGTCGGGGGTGAGCTCCTCGATGGCCGCGGGGCAGTCGATCTCGACGCGGGGGAGGAGGTCGTCAGGGGCGAGGGCGGCGTTGGACTGGGCGATGAAGGCCTCGACGAACTCGTCGAGCCGCTCCTCGCGGACGTGCACGCCCGCGGCCATGTCGTGGCCGCCGAACTTCTCCAGGAGGTGCGAGCAGGCGACCAGCGCTGCGTGGAGGTTGAAGCCGGGGACGCTGCGCCCCGAGCCCGAGCAGACGCCGCCGTGGCGGTGCATGAGGATCACCGGTCGGCTGTAGCGCTCGACGAGGCGCGAGCAGACGATGCCGACGACGCCGACGTGCCAGTCCGGGTGGGCCAGGATGATGGCCCGGCGGTCCGGGCCGGTCATGCCGCAGCGCTCGGCCATCTCGATGGCCTGCTGGAGGATCCCCTGCTCGACGGCGCGGCGGGCCTCGTTCTGCTTGGTCAGGTGCTCGGCGATCTCGCGGGCGCGGGGCTCATCGGCGGTGGTGAAGAGCTCGACGGCGTCGCGCGCGTGGCCCATGCGGCCGCTGGCGTTGAGTCGCGGGCCGAGGCGGAAGCCGACGCCCATCTCGCCGATGTTCGAGCCGGCGAGCCCGGAGGCCTCGACGAGGGCGCGCAGGCCGGTGAAGCGCGTGTGGCGCGTGCGCTCCAGGCCGAAGCGGGCGATGACGCGGTTCTCCCCGACGAGGGGGACGACGTCGGCGATGACGCCGAGGGCGGCGAAGGGGAGCAGGTCGATCAGCAGGGCGCGCAGGGTGTCGGAGACGCGCTGGGAGCCGCAGGACATCGTCGCCAGCCGCCACGCGAGCTTGTAGGCGACCCCCGCGCCGCAGAGCTCGCCGAAGGGGTAGGCCGAGCCGGGGCGGCGCGGGTGGACGACGGCGTACGCGTCGGGGAGGTCCGCCTCGGTGGCGGGAGGGTTGTGGTGGTCGGTGATGATCAGGTCCACGCCGGCGTCCCGGGCGACGCGGGCGGGGCCGACGGCCGTGACGCCGCAGTCCACGGAGACGATCAGGCGGGCGCCGGCCCCGGCGAGCTCGGCGATGGCCGCGGCGTTGAGCCCGTATCCCTCCTCGAGGCGATGGGGGACGTACGTGCGGACATCGGCGTCGGGATTGATGGCCCGCATGGTGTGGTAGAGGATCGCCGTGGCGGTGACGCCGTCCACGTCGTAGTCGCCGTAGATGACGACGCTCTCGCCCGCGGCCAGAGCGGCGAGGATCCGCTCGGCGGCGCGGTCGAGGTCGGGGATGAGGGAGGGATCATGGAGGTCGGTCAGGCGCGGCTCGAGGAAGGACCGGGCGCTCGTCGGGTCGGCGACGCCGCGAAGGGCGAGGATGCGGTCGAGCAAGGGGCCGCGGTCGGGGCCTGAATCGCTCCGGAATGTCCACTTTCCAACGAGTCCGCGCACGCCGGAGCATAGCGGAGCCGAGCGGGGGGCGTGCCCGGCGCGCCCGGTGGGGGTGGGGGCGTAGACTCGGCGGGGCGAGGCGTGCAACGTCCGGCGGCGGTTTACGAGGAAGGCATCATGGTCCGGCTCAGCAAGATCTACACGAAGACCGGCGACGACGGCACCACCGCGCTGGGGGACGGCAAGCGGACCTCGAAGGCGGGTTTGCGCGTCGAGGCATACGGCACGGTGGACGAGGCCAACGCCTCGATCGGCGTCTGCATCGCGCTCTGCGACGGGCAGGGCAAGGAGGGCCCGGCCGCGGCGATCGCCGCGCTGCTTCGGTCGATCCAGCACGACCTGTTCGACCTCGGTGCGGACCTGAGCGTGCCGATCGCGGAGGGGGAGGGTGAGGGGAAGGGCAAGTCGCGGCTGCGGGTCACCCCGGAGCAGACCCGCCGGCTCGAGGAGGCGATCGACCGGCACAACGAGGGCCTGAAAGCCCTGAACAGCTTCATCCTCCCCGGCGGGACGCCGCTGGCGGCCGCGCTGCACGTGGCCCGGACGGTGGTCCGGCGGGCCGAGCGGTGCGCGGTGGCGCTCCTCCAGGAGGAGCCGGGGGCGACGGACCCCGAGACCGTCCGGTACCTCAACCGGCTGAGCGATCTGCTCTTCGTGCTCTGCCGCGTCGCGAACGGGGGTGGGGAGGGGGATGTTCTGTGGGTGCCGGGGGCAAACCGGCCGACGTAACGGGACGGGGAGCGAGCGGTACACTGGGGCGGCCGGAGCGAAGCCGGCCCCGTCCCACGCGGCGCGACCGGATGACCAGCACCTTTACTTACACCAGCGACTTCCACCAGGAGTTCGAGGCCGAGACGGCGTCGCTCCTGAGGGGGCGGTTCCTGTGGTTCGCGGGCATCGCGGCGGGGCTGGCGCTGGTGCAGCTCGGTCTGCGGCTGTCCATCCTAGTGCAGAGCCGGATGGTGCAGGAGGCGACGGCGGCGGACGTGATCAACCGGGTCGGGGCGGTGCACGACGCGGCGACGGCCCTGCTGTACGTCGGGATGATCGCGTACGTCCTGGCGGTCAGCCCGCCTCGGCGCATCCTGCTGCGGCTGAGCACGCTGTGCATCATCCTCGACGGCGTGCTGGACATCGCCGCCGAGCCGGTCTCGGGGACGCCGGGGGCGGGGATCATGCGGACGATGGTGGCGCACAGCCTCGCGGCCGCGCTGCTGCCGTGGTCCACCCGGCAGGCGGTGGCACCGATGGTCCCGCTGCTGGCGCTCAACGCGCTGTCGTGGGCGATCTTCGCGAGCTTCAGCATCGGGGGGCTGATCGGCATCCTGCTGACCCCGCTGGCGGCGGGGCCGGGGATCGCCCTGGCGTACACGCGGTACACGCGGCGGACGCAGAGCTTCAAGCTGCGGTTCCTCCAGTCTCGCTACGGGATGATCCGGCGGGAGCTGGTGGATGCGCGGCGGATCCACGAGTCGCTGTTCCCCAACCCGCTGCGGTCGGGGGCGCTGCGGTTCGACTACCGGTACGAGCCGATGCTCCAGATCGGGGGGGACTACCTCTACGCCCGTTTCTCCCCGCCGCAGAGGGGCGAGCCGCCGGCGTTCAACATGATCCTGATCGATGTGACGGGGCACGGGATCGCCGCGGCGCTGACGGTCAACCGGCTGCACGGGGAGGTGGAGCGGCTCTTCGCGGAGGACCCGCAGGCGCGGCCGGGGGAGGTGCTGCGGGCCCTGAACCGCTACGTGCACCTGACGCTGGCGAACCACTCGGTCTTCGTGACCGCGCTGTGCGTGCGGATCGAGATGGGGCGGAACCTGCTGGAGTACGCCAGCGGGGGACACCCGCCGGCGTTCCTGCGGGCGGTGGACGGGACGCTCGACGAGCTGCAATCGACGGCGCTGCTGCTGGGGGCGTGCGCGGACTCGGAGTTCGACCCGGCGCCCGAGCAGCGGCAGTTCGGCCCGGGCGACACGCTGGTGGCCTACACCGACGGCGCGATCGAGGCGCGCGACGAGTCGGGACGCGTGCTGGGGATCAAGGCGATCCAGCGGATCCTCGCCGCCGGCAAGCCCGACCCGGCGGGGGTGGCGATCGGCGTCGGCGGGTGGGTCACGGCGATCCTCGCGGCGGTGGACGGCCACCGTCTGGGGCCGCCGGCGGACGACACGATCGTCGTCGAGGTGACGCGCCCGCTGGTGATGGAGGCGGAGACCCGCCGACGGGTGACCGCCCGAGGGGAGGCCGAGGGGGAGCCGACGGCGTCGGGCGTCACGGGGTAGAGGAGTGCTGCGTGCTGGGTGCTGAGGCGCACACGGTGATCCGGCGCCTTTGCACCGATCGGCCCCTGGCCCCAAGACCGCTCCGCGTCCTGCATGTCGCCCTACGTCCGATGTGCGTGGGCGCCCCAGCACCCAGCACCCAGCACTCCCCCCTTCCCCCGCCTACCTCCGGTACCCGAGCGGGTGCTGGAGGAGGTTGTACACCTCGCGCAGGACCGTCATGCCCGCGAAGCCGGCGAGGGTGAGCGTGAGGAGGATGAGGCCCGCGCCGGTGTAGGGCTGGCCCTCGGCCGCGGCCTGGCCGAACATCCACGCGCAGGCGTACAGCGCGAGCCAGAGGCCGCCGTAGCGGGAGATCTTCTCGGCGGCGCGGGGGCTCAGGCCGTGCATGCGGACCTTCCGCCACGACCACAGGGCGAAGAGACCCGCAAGGACCAGCGGGGGGATGACGACGTTCGAATCGACCCAATGCGGCCAGAGCCCCCCCGTGCCGCGGCGCCAGGCGAAGAAGAACATCACCGCGCTCCAGAATGCCCAGCCGAGGACCGCGACGACCGCCGCCCGGCGCGACAGCAGCGGCACCTTGCGCCCGAGCACGTGCGAGGTCGCGGCGACGGCCAGCGAGTGGGTCATCACCAGCCAGACGGGCCAGACGAAGACGAGATTGAGGTTGGGGATGACCATCTGCCCGGCGTAGATCAGCCCCAGGACGACCAGCCCCACGGCGGGGACGAACCGGCCCGCCCCGTTGAAGAACAGGATCGCCCCGGCGATCAGCAGCGTCAGGACGACCGCGCCGATCCCGAGGACGGTCGCGCCCAGGACCGCGGCGATGAACGTGCAGACCACGAGGGTGACCGCGGCGCCGATGCTCAGGCGGCCGGAGGGGAGGGGGCGGTCGGGGTGGAGCATCCGGTCGCGCCGGAAGTCGAGGACGTCGTTGAGGGCCGCGGCGTAGGCGAACAGGCCCAGGGCGTTGACCGCGCCGCCCAGGAGCAGGGCCCACAGGGGCATCTGCCGGAGGGCCATGGTCCCCGGCTCGTGCTCGGCCGCGGCCCGGGTCCAGAGGATGATGAACCAGACGTTGGCGACGGCGCCGAACGCCGTGGTCACACGGGTCAGTTGCAGGATCGGCGCCAGCCGCAGCATCGTCCGTCGCATCGGGGCCATGGTACCGGCCGACGCACCGACCGGCTGCTCCGGCGGCCTATCCGGGACGAAATGGGGCGCGGGGCGTACCATCGGCGAGCATGAGCCGATCAGGTCCGACACAAACGCCCGCCGGGGCCGCGCCCGAGGGACGGGGGGGATCCGTCGCCGATGCCGCGCCGGCTCCGCACGGGGCTGTCGCCGTGGTCGTGAGCCGGTACAACGGCTCGATCACGGGGAAGCTGCTGGATGGGGCGCTCGCGGCCTACCGAGACGCGGGGGGCGACCCCGCGGCGGTGATCGTGGTGGACGCCCCGGGGGCGTACGAGCTGGTGGCGCTCTCGAACGCCGCGGCCAGGACGGGGCGGTTCGCGGGGGTGGTCGCGCTGGGGTGCATCATCCGGGGGGACACGGACCACGACCGCTACATCGCCGGCGCGGTGGCCTCGGGGCTGGCGGAGGTGACCGTCGCGACGGGGGTGCCGGTGGCGTTCGGGGTGCTGACGGTCAACACGGTTCGGCAGGCGCGGGAGCGGGCCGGCGGGGTGCATGGGAACAAGGGGGCGGAGGCGATGGGCGCGCTGCTGAGCACGATCGGCGCGATCCGGTCGCTGGAGCGCGGGGCCGCGGAGAGCGGCGTCGGCGGCGCCGCGCTGCCGGACAAGGCGGCGGGGAACGGCCGGATGGGGGGGAGGCGCTGATGGCGAGCCCGAGGGACATCCGGCGGCTGGCGTTCCAGGCCCTGTTCCAGCTCGACGCGAGGTCGGGCTCGGCGCAGGACGCCGCGGCGGTGCGGGAGTCGCTCGACCAGTCCGAGGGGTTCACGCCGAAGGAGCTGGACGAGGCGTTCCGGCTGGCGGTGGACGCCTACGCGGCGCGGCGCGAGGCGGACGAGGAGATGGCGACCCTGGCCCCGACGTGGCCGGCGCACCGGCAGGCGGCGGTGGACCGGGCGATCCTGCGGCTGGCGCACTACGAGATGACGTCCGGGAGGACGCCGCCGAAGGCCGCGGTGAGCGAGGCGGTGGAGCTGGCCAAGTCCTTCAGCACGGAGAAGTCGCCGGCGTTCATCAACGGGCTGCTGGACAAGGTGCTCAAGCGGGTGCTCGCGGAGCGGCAGGCGCAGGCGGCGGCGTCCGCCGGTGGGGGGGATGAGCCGACCGGCCGCGCCGGCGCGGGGGAGGGCGCGTAGCGATGGCGTTCTTCAAGTCGGTGGTGTCGAAGTTCAAGGAGGGCCTGACGCGCACCCGCGAGGTGTTCGTCACGGGCGTCTCGGGCATCCGCTCGATGCTGCTGGGGCGCCGGCTCGACGAGAACCTGATCGACGAGCTGGAGGCGCGGCTGATCCAGGCGGACGTCGGCGTCGCGGCCACGGCCAAGCTCATCGACGGCATCCGCGCCGACTACAAGGCCGGGAAGATGACCAAGGGGGAGGACGTGCTTGACTACCTCAAGCGCGAGATCAAGGGGATGTGGCCCGAGCAGGACCGCCGCCTGCGCGCCGCGCCCGAGGGGCGGAAGCCGACGGTGATCCTCGTCACGGGGATCAACGGCGCGGGGAAGACCACGAGCATCGCCAAGCTCTGCTGGCGGCTGCGGTCGGAGGGGAAGACGGTCCTGCTCGCCGCGTGCGACACGTTCCGCGCCGGGGCCGTGCGGCAGCTTGAGATCTGGGGCGAGCGGCTCGGGGTGGACGTGGTCAAGGGGCAGCAGGGGGGGGACCCCGCGTCGGTGGCGTTCGACGCGACCAAGGCCGCGCTCAGCCGCGGCGTGGACGTGCTGATCATCGACACCGCCGGGCGGCTGCACACGCAGGACCCGCTGATGCGGCAGCTCACCAAGATCCGCACGGTCATCGCCCGCCAGATCCCCGACGCTCCGCACGAGACGCTGCTGGTGCTCGACGCCACCAGCGGGCAGAACGCGCTCCGCCAGGCGGAGGAGTTCTCCAAGGCGGTGGACGTCACCGGGATTGTGCTCGCCAAGCTCGACGGGACGGCCAAGGGGGGGATCGTCATCGCGATCCGCAGCGCCACCGAGATCCCCGTGAAGTTCGTCGGCGTGGGGGAGCGGCCGGAGGACCTCGAGGAGTTCGACCCGGAGGCGTTCGTCGAGGCGATGTTCGCGGCCTGAGGCGGGGGCCGCCCCCCGCGCACGGCCGGGCCGGGTCCACGTTACACTTCGGAACGCCCGATCCCGGGCCGACGCCGCGCCCGCACCGAACCCCCGAGCCCCGCCCACGCCGAATGCCCGCCGCCCGCAACGAGCACGACCTGAGCATCCCGGCGCACGTCTGGGAGCGGGTCGTCGCCGTCATGGAGCGGCTGGCGAGCAGCCGCGACCTGGGGGAGGTCCTGCAGCTGATCATCGACTCGATGCGCGACTGCCTGGGGGCGGACCGGGCGAGCGTCTTCCAGTACGACCACGCCTCGCACGAGCTCTTCGCGACCAGGGCCCACGGGGTGGACCGGTCGCTGCGCTTCAGCGCGGACCTGGGGATCGCCGGCGAGGCGGTGCGGACGCGGTCGATCGTCAACGTCCCGGACTGCTACGCGGACCCGCGGTTCAACAAGGAGATCGACCGGCAGACGGGGTACCGCACGCGGTGCATGCTGACGATCCCGCTGGCGTCGTTCGACGGCGGGCTG
>JBIQJK010000128.1:0-9559 GCA_044507535.1 Planctomycetaceae bacterium
GGGGGGGACGGGTCGCCCCCGACGCCGTGGACGGCCGCGCCCAGCGGCGCCGGGGCCGCCGCCCTGCTCGCGCCGGGGTTCGGGATAGTGGACGAGGCCGCGGTCGCCTCCTTCGGCGCCTACGCGCACACCGCGCGGCTGCTCGGGCAGCGGACCGCGGAGATGCACGCCGCGCTCGCCTCGAGCACCGACGACCCGGCCTTCCGCCCCGAGCCGATCACGCCCCTGTACCAGCGCTCGATGTACCAGTCGATGCGCAACTCCGCCCGCCGCGCCCTGGCGCTGTTCCGCCGCCGGGCCGCGGACCTCCCCGAGGCCCTCCGCCCCGACCTGGAGCGCCTGCTGGCGCACGAGGCGGACCTGCTCGCCCGCCTCCACGCCGTCACCTCCCGGCCCATCGCCCTGGAGCGCATCCGCATCCACGGCGACTACCACCTCGGGCAGGTGCTCTTCACCGGCAAGGACTTCGTCATCATCGATTTCGAGGGGGAGCCCACGCGGGCGCTGGGGGAGCGGCGGCTGAAGCGGGTCAGCCTCCGGGACGTGGCGGGGATGCTCCGCTCGTTCCAGTACGCGGCGTACGCGGGGCTGCTGCAGCAGGTGCAGCGCGGGCTCATCCCCGAGGGGGAGGAGGCGCTGCGCGCCGCCGAGCCCGCCGCCCGCGCCTGGTACACTCGCATGGGGGCCTTCTTCCTCCGCGGCTACCTCGACACGGCCGGGGGGGCCGCCTTCCTCCCCTCGAGCGAGGGGGACCTGCGGATCCTGCTGGACGCGTACCTGCTGGAGAAGGCGGTCTACGAACTCGCCTACGAACTCAACAACCGGCCCGGCTGGGCGCGCATCCCGCTGCGCGGGATCGACCACCTCCTCGAGCCGCAGCCCGAGGCGGTGTTGGCGGCGGAAACAGGCGGGGCCGGGGGCGCATCGGCGCGAGCATGAAAGGACGGCGATGGCCTCGATCCGACCCAACCCCGCGAACCTCGTCGCTCCCTCCCCCCTGGAGGCGCCGCCCACGCGGCCCATGAGCCTGCTCTCCGAGGACGACGTCTACCTCTTCAACGAGGGGACGCACTACCGCCTGTACGACAGGCTCGGCGCCCACCGCGTCGAGCAGGATGGCGAGCACGGCGTCCACTTCGCCGTCTGGGCCCCCAACGCCCAGCGCGTCAACGTCATCGGCGACTTCAACGGCTGGGACCGCGACCGCCACCCGCTCCGCCCCCGCGGCGGCAGCGGCATCTGGGAGGGGTTCATCCCCGGCCTGGGCGAGGGGACGCTCTACAAGTACTTCATCGCCTCCCGCCACCGCGGCTACAGCGTGGAGAAGGCCGACCCCTTCGGCTTCGCCCACGAGCTCCCCCCCGGCACCGCCTCGATCGTCCGCAACCTGGACTACACCTGGGGCGACGAGGAGTGGATGAAGTCGCGCGAGCAGCGGACGTCGCGCCGGGCCCCGGTCTCGATCTACGAGGTGCACCTGGGCTCCTGGCGGCGCGTGCCGCACCAGGACAACCGCTTCCTCACCTACACGGAGCTCGCCCCCCGCCTGATCGAGCACCTCCGCGACACCGGCTTCACGCACGTGGAGCTCCTGCCGGTGATGGAGCACCCGTTCTACGCCTCCTGGGGGTACCAGACCACCGGCTACTTCGCCCCCACCAGCCGCTACGGGACGCCGCAGGACTTCATGTCCCTGATCGACCAGCTCCACCAGGCGGGCTACGGGGTCATCCTGGACTGGGTGCCGTCGCACTTCCCCACCGACGAGCACGGGCTGGGGTACTTCGACGGCACGCACCTGTTCGAGCACGAGGACCCGCGCCAGGGGTTCCACCCCGACTGGAAGAGCGCGGTCTTCAACTACGGGCGCAACGAGGTCCGCAGCTTCCTGATCTCCAGCGCGTGCTTCTGGATGGAGAAGTACCACGCCGACGGCCTGCGCGTGGACGCCGTCGCCAGCATGCTCTACCTCGACTATTCCCGCAAGCAGGGGGAGTGGGTCCCCAACCGCCACGGCGGGCGCGAGAACCTCGAGGCGATCGGCTTCCTGCGCCAGCTCAACAGCGAGCTGTACCGCGCCTTCCCCGGCGTGCAGACCATCGCCGAGGAGTCCACCGCCTGGCCGATGGTCTCCCGGCCGGTCTACGTCGGCGGGCTGGGCTTCGGCTACAAGTGGGACATGGGGTGGATGCACGACTCGCTCCGCTACATGTCGAAGGAGCCGATCCACCGCCGCTACCACCACAACGACCTGACCTTCCGCGGCATGTACCTGCACACGGAGAACTTCGTCCTGCCGCTGTCGCACGACGAGGTCGTCCACGGCAAGGGTTCGCTGCTGGGGAAGATGCCCGCGGGGCCGGGGGGCGAGCCGTGGCAGCGGTTCGCCAACCTCCGCCTGCTGCTGGCGCATCAGTGGTCGCAGCCGGGGAAGAAGCTCCTGTTCATGGGGGGCGAGTTCGGCCAGGGGCGGGAGTGGAGCCACGACGCCAGCCTCGACTGGCACCTGCTGGACGTCCACTGGCACGCCGGCGTGCAGCGGCTGGTGTCGCGCCTGAACACGATCTACCGCGAGCTGCCCGCCCTGCACGAGCTGGACTGCGACCCCGGCGGCTTCCGCTGGCTGAGCGCCAACGACTGGGAGCACTCGACCATCGCCTTTCTCCGCACCGGCCACCGGCCGGAGGACGTGGTGCTGTGCGCGCTGAACTTCACCCCCGTGCCGCGGCACAACCAGCGCCTGGGCGTCCCCCGCGGCGGGCGCTGGGAGGAGGTCCTCAACACCGACGCCCAGGAGTACGACGGCTCGGGGATGGGCAACCTCGGCGGCGTCGAGGCCGCGCCGCTGGGGGCCCACGGCCTGCCGTGGTCCGTCACCGTGACGCTCCCGCCGCTGGCGGCGGTCTTCTTCCGCGCGCCGCGCGAGGGCCCCGACGCCGAGGGCGGCGGCGACGCGCCGGGCGCGGGGGGAGGGGGCGGATGACGCGCGAGGCGGCGAAAGCGCTGCGCACGCTCGCCCGCCTCCGGGGGGTCCAGACTTCCTTCGTAGACAACGGGGGCGTCCGCCGCGTCGCCCCGGCGTCCACGCTCCTGGCCGTCCTCCGCGCCATCGGCGACCAGCTGGGCGGCACGGCCGACGCCCCCGAGGCCCTCCGCCGCGCCCGCCTCGCACTGGAGTCCGAGATCATCCCGCCGATCGTCGTGGATTGGACGGGGGTGCAGTCGGCCGTCCGGGTGCGCCCGGCGCGCTCGCCCCTGGCCCGCCTCGAGTGCGCCCTCACGCTCGAGGACGGCTCCGTGCGGACCTGGCGCCAGCCCGCCGCGGAGTCGCTCCCCCTCCCGCTCGACCTGCCGGTGGGCCGCCACCACCTCCGCGTGCGCCAGGGGCGCGCCGAGGCGGAGGCGGTCGTCCTCACCGCGCCGCCGCGGGTCGGCACCGCGCACCTGATCCCCGGGCGGGCGCGGAGCCTCGCGGCCTTCCTCCCGCTGCACGCGCTCCGGACCGCACGCTCCTGGGGGACGGCCGACCTGACGGACCTGGCCGCGCTGGCGCGCTGGGCCTCGTCGCACGGCGCGCCCATCGTCGGCACGCTCCCGCTGCTGGCCGGATTCCTCGACGAGCCGCTGGACCCCAGCCCGTACGCGCCGATCTCGCGGCTGTTCTTCAGCGAGCTCTACCTCGACCCCACCGCCGCCCCGGACCTGGCCCACAGCCGGGAAGCGAGGCTGCTGCTGGGCTCCGACGAGCTGCGGCGCGAGGTCCAGCGGGCGCGGGGGGCCGACCTGGTGGACTACCGCGCCGCCGCGGCGCTGAAGCGCCGCGTCCTCGAGCTCCTTGCCCGCGCGGCGGTGGACAACCCGCAGCGCCGCGCCGAGATCGACCGCTTCGCGCGCGAGAGCCCCGAGGCCGCGGAGTTCGCGGCCTTCCGCGCGGCCGTGGACCGCTCCCGCACCACCTGGCAGGCCTGGCCGGAGCCGGCGCGCGGGGGCGACCTGCGCCCGGGGCGCGACTACGACACGAGCGCAGCGCACTACCACCTCTACTGCCAGCTCCTGCTCCGCGAGCAGCTCGCCGGCCTGTGCGACGCCATGAACGGCGCCGGCTCCGTCCTCTACCTCGACCTGCCCATCGGCGTCCACGGCGGGGGGTACGACGTGTGGCGCTACCGCGAGCGCTTCGCCGAGGGGATCGACGTGGGCGCCCCGCCGGACGCCCTCGCCCACGGGGGGCAGAACTGGGGCTTCCCGCCGCTGAACCCGTGCGCGAGCCGCGCCGACGGCCACGACTACTTCGCCCGCTGCCTCCGGGCGCACCTGGCCCACACCCGGCTGCTGCGCATCGACCACGTCATGGCGCTGCACCGGCTCTACTGGATCCCCCGCGGGGAGGAGGCCTCCCGCGGCGTCTACGTCTCCTACCCCCACGAGGAGCTCTACGCCGTGCTGAGCATCGAGGCCCACCGCGCTGCGCAGTCCGGCGAGGGGGGCGTGCGCATCGTCGGGGAGAACCTCGGGACCGTCCCCGAGTCGGTCAACGAGGCCCTCGCCCGCCACCGCGTCATGGGCATGTTCATCGCCCAGTTCGCCGTCGGGGACTCGAAGACGCCCATCCCCGAGCCGCCCCCCGACGTCCTGGCCGCGCTGAACACCCACGACACGCCGACCTTCGCCGCCTTCTACACCGGGCGCGACATCGACCTCCGGCGCGAGCTGGGCCTGATCGACGCCGCGGCGGCGAAGCGGGAGCGCGCCGGCCGCGCCAAGGTCCGCGCCGCCCTGGACCGCTTCGCCCGCCTCGCGGCGGGGTCGAAGGCCGGCGACGGCGCACGCATCAAGGCCGCGGCGGGGAGCAGCGACCCCGGCGGCGCGATGCGGGCGGTGCTCAAGCGGCTCGCGGCGAGCCCCGCGGCCGTCGTGCAGGTCAACCTCGAGGACCTCTGGGGCGAGCTGAGGCCGCAGAACGTCCCCGGCACCACCGACGAGAAGCACCCCAACTGGCGGCGGAAGGCGGCGCACGCGCTGGAGGAGTTCGACGCCCTCCCCGGCGTCGCCGAGACGATCGAGTCGCTGGCGTCGCTGCGCCGGATGCCGGCGCCGGAGGTCGTCGTCCCCCCCGAGCAGACCGACGCCGAGGGATCGGCCGGGCGCACCCGCCGCGGCGGGAGGCGGCCGAAGGCCAAGGGCCGCGGGAAGGAGGAGAGCGCATGAGCACCGCGGCGCCCCACCGCCTCCCCCTGGGCGCTCGCCCGCTGGCGGATGGACGCTGCACCTTCTGCGTCTGGGCCCCCAGTGTGCAGCGGGTAACGCTCGTGCTCACTGATTTGGGGCGAGAGATCGACCTGTCCCGCGGCGAGCGCGGCTACCACGGCGCGGTGGTCGATGATGTGCGGCCGGGGGAGCGCTACGCCTTCCGCCTCGACGGCGGCGGCGACCTCCTCCCCGACCCCGCGTCGCGCTCCCAGCCGGATGGGCCGCACGGCCCCTCGGCGGTGGCGGACCCCGGGTTCGCGTGGACGGACCACGCGTGGCGCGGCGTGCCGCTCGAGACGTACATCCTGTACGAGCTGCACGTCGGGACGTACACCCCCGAGGGGACCTTCGACGCGGTCATCCCGCACCTGGACGACCTCCGCGGCCTGGGGATCACCGCGGTGGAGATCATGCCCGTCGCGCAGTTCCCCGGCGGGCGCAACTGGGGGTACGACGGCGTCGGCCTCTACGCGGCGCAGAACACCTACGGCGGCCCCGACGGCCTGCGCCGCCTCGCGGATGCGTGCCACGCCCGGGGCCTGGCGCTGGTCCTCGACGTCGTCTACAACCACCTCGGCCCGGAGGGGAACTACCTGCCCCGCTTCGGCCCCTACTTCACCGACCGCTACTCGACCCCGTGGGGGAAGGCGCTGAACTTCGACGGCGAGTGGTCCGACGAGGTGCGGCGGTTCTTCATCGAGAACGCGCTGATGTGGGTCGGCGACTGCCACGTCGACGCCCTGCGCCTCGACGCGGTGCACGCCATCGCCGACGACTCGCCGGTGAGGTTCGTGGAGGAGCTGTGCGCCGCCGTGCACCGGCGCGGGCGCGAGCTGGGCCGGCACGTCCACTGCATCGCCGAGAGCGCGGCCAACGACGCCCGCCTCATCACCTCCCCCGACCTGGGCGGCTACGGCGCCGCGGCCCAGTGGAGCGACGACTTCCATCACGCCCTGCGCGTCACCCTCACCGGCGAGCGCCGCGGCTACTACGCCGGCTACCGACCCCTGGAGCACCTCCAGAAGGTCTACGAGCACGGCTACGCCTTCACCGGCGAGTTCGACCCCTTCCGCAAGCGCCGCCACGGCTCCCCCTCGCGATGCATCCCCGCGGAGAGGTTCATCGTCTTCGCGCAGAACCACGACCAGGTCGGCAACCGCCGCCTCGGGGAGCGGCTGGGGGCGCTCGTCCCCTTCGGCGGCCTCAAGCTCGCCGCCGCGGCGACGATCCTCTCGCCGTTTGTTCCTCTCATTTTCATGGGAGAGGAGTACGCTGAACCCGCGCCGTTCCTCTACTTCATCAGCCACGGCGACGAGGGCCTCGTCGAGGCCGTGCGGCGCGGGAGGGCCCAGGAGTTCGCCGATTTCGCGCGCGAGGGGCACGACGCCGGCGGCCCCACGCCGGACCCGCAGAGCGAGGAGACCTTCCGGCGCTCGAAGCTCGATCTCTCTCTCCGCCGCCAGGGGCGCCACGCAGCGCTCCTGGCGTTTTACGGGGCCCTGCTGCGGCTGCAGCGCGAGCACCCCGCCCTGGCCGCGCTCAGCAAGGAGACGATCGAGGTGAAGCGCAACGACGCCGCACGCACGCTCGTCCTCCGCCGCTGGTCCCCCGCCCGCCCCCCCACTGTCTCCACTCCCCCCGCCGAGGCGCTGCTCATCCTCCACTTCGGCGATGACCCCGCCCCCGTCCGGCTCCCCCGGGGGCGGTGGCGGCTCCTGCTCGACTCCGGCGAGGGGCGCTTCGCCGACCCGGAGGCCCGCGCCGGACCTTCCCCGCGCCCGCCGGCCCGCGTCGATTCCCGCGCTGAAGAAGGCGTTCTCATCCCGCCCCGGTCCGTCGCGCTCTACGACAGAGAGGACCTGTAGCATGGACCGCTTCCTCTGCATCCACGGCCACTTCTACCAGCCGCCGCGGGAGAACCCCTGGCTCGAGGCGATCGAGCTGCAGGAGTCCGCCTTCCCGTACCACGACTGGAACCACCGCATCACCGACGAGTGCTACGCCGCCAACGCCCGCAGCCGCATCCTCGACGGCGAGGGGCGCATCCTGGACATCCGCAGCAACTACGAGCGGATCAGCTTCAACTTCGGCCCCACGCTCCTCTCCTGGCTCGAGCAGGCCCGCCCCGCCATCTACCGCGAGATCATCGACGCCGACCGCCGCTCCATCGAGCGCTTCGGCGGCCACGGCTCGGCGATCGCCCAGGGCTACGGCCACATCATCCTCCCCCTCTCGAGCGACCGCGACCGGCGGACGCAGGTGATCTGGGGGATCCGCGACTTCCAGCGCCGCTTCGGGCGCGACCCCGAGGGGATGTGGTGCCCGGAGACCGCCGTCAACACCGCCACCCTGGAGACCCTCGCCGAGCATGGGATCCGCTTCACCATCCTCGCCCCCCGACAGGCCGCCCGCGTGCGCCGCATGGGGGCGCGGGCCAGGTGGAAGGAGGTCCAGGAGAAGATCGACCCCAGCCGCGCCTACCTCTGCCGCCTCCCCTCGGGGCGGGAGATCAACCTCTTCTTCTACGACGGCCCCGTCTCCCAGGGCGTGGCCTTCGAGCACCTGCTGGAGAGCGGGGAGCGCTTCGCCGGGAGGCTGATGGAGATCTTCGACGCCTCGCGCGACTGGCCCCAGCTGGCGCACATCGCCACCGACGGCGAGACCTACGGCCACCACCACCGCCACGGCGAGATGGCCCTGGCCTACGCCCTGCACCACATCGAGACCAACAACCTCGCGAGGCTGACCAACTACGGCCAGTTCCTCGCCATGCACCCCCCGACGCACGAGGTGCAGATCGTCGAGAACTCCTCGTGGAGCTGCGTCCACGGCATCGAGCGGTGGCGGAGCAACTGCGGGTGCAACTCCGGCCGCCCCGGATGGCGCCAGGAGTGGCGCGCCCCGCTCCGCGCGGCCCTCGACTGGCTCCGCGACACCCTCGCCCCGCGTTTCGAGCACGAGGGGGGCGCGCTGCTGCCGGACCCCTGGGGGGCCCGCAACGGCTACATCGACGTCGTCCTGGACCGCTCCGATGAGAACGTCGCCGCCTTCCTGGACCGGCACTGCCGCGAGGGGCTGGACGGGCCCGCCCGCCGCCGCGCCCTGAAGCTGCTGGAGATGCAGCGCCACCTCATGCTCATGTACACCAGCTGCGGCTGGTTCTTCGACGAGCTCTCCGGCATCGAGACCGTCCAGGTCATCCAGTACGCCGGCCGCGCCATCCAGCTCGCCCGCGATACCCTCGGCGACGACCTCGAGCCCGGGTTCATGGAGCGCCTCGAGCGGGCCCCCTCCAACGTCCCGGAGCGCCTCAACGGCCGGCGCATCTACGAGGACCTCGTCCGCCCCGCCTTCGTGGACCTCCGCAAGGTCGGCGCCCACTACGCCGTCACCTCCCTCTTCGAGCACTGCCCCGAGGAGGCCGACGTCTACGCCTTCCGCGTCCGCCGACGCGCCTCGGAGCTGCTCACCGCCGGGCGGGCCCGCCTGCTCGTCGGCCGCGCCGAGGTCGCCAGCCGCATCACCGGCGACGCCCAGGACCTCACCTACGCCGTCTTCCACATGTCCGACCACATCCTCAACGCCGGCGTCCGCCCCTTCGGCGGCGACGAGGCCTACGCCCGGCTCCTGGCCGACGCCTCCGCCGCCTTCTCCATCGCCGACTACACCGAGCTGCTGGGCGTCATCGCCGCGGCCTTCGGCGACGAGAACACCTACACCCTCCGCGACCTGTTCAAGGACGAGCAGCGCCGCGTGGTGGACCGCATCCTCGAGTCCACCCTCGCCGAGATCCACAACGAGCACCGGCAGATCTACGAGTCCCACGCCCCGCTGCTGCGCTTCCTCGCCAGCCTGCACATCCCCCCGCCCCCGGCGCTGCGCATCAGCGCCGAGTACGTCCTCAACCTCGACATCCGCGCCGCCCTCGACGAGGACCCGCCCGACATGGCCCGCATCCGCGCCGCCCGGCGCGAGGCGGACGAGCTCTCCATCCCCCTCCACCAGGTCACCCTCGCCTTCGCCCTCAACCTCGCCCTGGCCCGCGAGGCCGACCGCCTCGCCGCCGAGCCGCGCAGCACCGAGCTCGTCGCCCGCCTGACCGACCTCGTCCGCCTCGCCGTCGATCTCCCCTTCGAGGTCGACCTCGCCCGCACCCAGAACATCTACGTCCCGATTCTGCGCTCCGAGCTCCCGCGGGCGCGCCAGGAGAACACCCCCGAGAGCCAGGCCTGGGCCGACGCCTTCGTCGAGCTCGGCCGGCGTCTCCACGTCAAGGTGGATTGACATGCCCCCCTCCCCCCCCACCACC
>JBIQJK010000129.1:0-8403 GCA_044507535.1 Planctomycetaceae bacterium
GGCGCGGGGGTGGGGGGGGAGGAGGGGTGGAGAGAAGAGAGAGGGGGGAGACGTGGCCTGGAAGGCCATGCCACGGGGGGTCACGCGTTGGTGTTGCGGACGCGTTCCTCGAGGGTGCGGACGATCTCGGCGAACTCAGGGTCGGCGTTCGTGCGGTCGTCGATGGTCTTGATGGCGTGCATGACGGTGGTGTGGTCGCGTCCGCCGAAGTAGCCGCCGATCTGCTCGAGGGAGAGGAGGGTGTTGCGGCGGGCGAGGTACATGCAGACCTGGCGGGGCAGGGCCACGGAGCGGTGGCGGCGCTTGCCCTGGAGGTCGGTGATCTTGACGCCGTAGAACTCGGTCACCACGTCGGTGATGACCTGGATCTGCATGGGGCGCTCGATGCGGCCGGCCTCCTCGCCGAGGGCCTGCTTGGCGAGGTCCACATCGATGTCGCGCTTCTCGACGCTGGCGAGGATCTGGAGCTTGACGACGGCGCCCTCGAGCTCGCGGATGTTGGTGTCGATCCGGCTGGCGATGTAGCAGGCGGCCTCCTCGGGGAGGTCCATGCCGCGGAGGCGGGCCTTCTGCTTGAGGATGGCGACGCGGGTCTCGTAGCCGGGGGCGTCCACGTTGGCGACCAGTCCCCACTTGAAGCGGCTGACGAGGCGGTCCTCCAGGTCGGGGATGTCCTCGGGGGGGGCGTCGGAGGAGAGGACGATCTGCTTGTGGGCCTGGTAGAGGCTGTTGAAGGTGTGGAAGAACTCCTCCTGGGTGCGGTCGCGTTTGGCGAGGAAGTGGATGTCGTCGATGACCAGGACGTCCACGTCGCGGAACTTGTGGCGGAAGGCGGTCATCTCGCCGGCCTGCACGGCGTCCATGAACTGGGTGATGAAGCCGTCGCAGGAGGTGTAGTAGATGACCGACTCGGGGCGGAGCTGGCGGATGCGGAGGCAGATGGCCTGGAGGAGGTGGGTCTTGCCGAGGCCGACCTTGCCGTGGACGAAGAAGGGGTTGTACGCGCGGCCGGGGTTGGCGGCGACGGCGACGGCCGCGGCGTGCGCGAGGCGGTTGCCGGGCCCGACGACGAAGTGCTCGAAGGCGTAGTCGGGGTTGATGACGAGCGAGTCGGTGTAGACGCCGGGGGCGCGCTGGACGGCGGCGCGGGGGACGATGGTCTCGTGGGGGCCGGGGGCGGCCTCGCCGTCGAGGGCAGCGGGGGCGGGGGCGTGGCGGCCGTTGTCGGCGGCCGCGGCGACGGCGGCGGCGCTGGGGCGGGGCTCGATGAAGGCGGCGGGGGCGAGCTCGTCCTCGGGGCCGAGGAACAGGACGTGCATGAGGCGACCGGTCACGGCCTGGGCGGCGTCGCGGAATGGCTCGGCGCACTGGCGGTTGAGGTAGTCGCGGTGGATGGCGGAGTGGGCGCGGAGGCGCAGGACGCCGCGATCGATCCCCATGGGCTCGATCTCCTCGAACCACTGCCGACAGAGAGCCGGGTGGGCGGCGCGGAGATGGGCCAGCATGGCCGACCAGGTCTGGCGATCGTGCTCGAGCATGCGCGGCGGCGCTACGGGCATGGGCGGCGTGGCCCCTGGGTTGTGGGTGAGAACGGGATCCCTCTCCAACGCGGACGAGACAAGGCGTGCCGGCGCCGCGGCGCGGGCCGGTGTGCGTCAGGGACGCGTCGGCGCGGGGCGTCGGACCGGGCAACCGTAAGGCAAGCCGGTGTCGGCGTCAACCGGATCGCGGCCCGCCCCCGCCCCCCCCGCCCCCGCCGCCGCTCCCGCCGTCGCGCGAGCGGCGCGGGCCGTGGGCGCGCCGGCCGGGAGATTCGGTCTCGGGTCGCCGAACACCGGCCTCGATCTCCTGCCGCTCGTAGCGCTCCTTGTTGTGCTTGTGGTCCATGAGCCACTCGATGCGGGCGCTGCGCTCGCGCCCGACAAGCTGGGCAAGGTGGCGCCGGGCCTCGGCGAGGTTGGTGCGGCGGGAGACGTGGACCAGGACCAGGTGCTGGCACTCCAGCACGCGGACCCACTCGGCGATGTCGTCGGCGTGGAGGTGCATGCCGACCTTGGCGCGGTCCTTGTGCTCCGGGTCGGTGAAGGTGCACTCGCTGATGACGATCTGGGCCTTGCGGACGTCCTCGCGGACGAGCTGGGGGCCGGGGGCGGTGTCGCCGAGGTAGGCGATCAGCGGGATCTCGAGGATGCGGGTGATCTCCTCGCCGCGGTCCTTGAGCTCGCGGAGCTTCTCCTGGGGGAGGCCGACGAGGTGCTCCTTGAGCTTGGAGCGCTTCTCGACGATGGCGAAGCCGAGGGAGGGGACGGTGTGCTCGGTGGCGAAGGCGCGCAGGCGGATGTTGTTCTTGATCTCGTGCTCCTCGCCGGGCTCGAGGGGGATGAGGTTGAACGGGGTGGTCTGCCGCTCGAGCTCGACGTACCCCTCCATCATCCGCTGGATGGCGGGGGCGATGGCCTTGTGGCAGACGATGTTGCCCGGGCCCATGCCCTGGAAGTAGCGCTGGGAGCACCAGTAGGCCAGGCCGCCGATGTGGTCCATGTGGCCGTGGCTGATGGCGACGTACTTGCAGGCGAGCATGGCGCGGGGGCAGACGCCCATGTCGAAGCAGACGTCCAGCTCCGGGATGGAGATGGCGGTGGCCTCGCCGGCGACGCTGGTGCCCTGGACGCGGTACGGGGGCAGGTAGAGGAAGCCGAGGCTGCCCTCGCGGGGCGGTGGCTTGGGGATCATTCGTGAATCTCCGAGTCGGGCTGTCGCCCGGCGTCGTCAGGCGGGTGGCGGGTTGGGGTCACGGGTTCCCTGGTCGGGGGATTATTGCGCCCGCGGGCCCAGTGGGCCTAACCTCTCGGGAATGTCCCTACCGGGCCCGACCATCGACGAATCCGCGGAGCGGGCCGGCGAGAGCGCCGGCGGCGCGTCCGGCGCGGACGGGCCGGGCGAGAGCGAGGCGGCGCCGCGCGAGGGGGTGCTGGGGTTCCTGCGCCGGCACCGGCTGGGGCCCGCGGCGGTGCTGGGGGTGCTGTGGACGTTCACGCCGGCGATCTGCGGGATCATGCTCTTCTGGAAGATGGAGACGGTCTCGCAGTGGCTGCGCGGGTGGGGCGAGGGCGGGGCGGTGGTGTACACGGGGGCGTTTGTGGTCGCGGCGGGGCTGGGGATGCTGCCGACGGTGTCGCAGGCGGTGCTGGGGGGGTGGTGCTTCGGGCTCGCGGCGGGGCTGCCGGCGGCGCTGCTGGGGTTCACCGGGGCGTCGCTGATCGGGTACGTGGTGGCGCGGACGGTGGCGCGGGACCGGGTGGAGCACGTGATCCAGACCAACCCCAAGGCCCGGGCGATGCGCGACGCGCTGATCGGGCACGGGTTCTGGAAGACGCTGGGGCTGGTGACGCTGGTGCGGCTGCCGCCGAACTCGCCGTTCGCACTGACGAACTTCGCGATGAGCACGACGGGGGTGCCGATTGCGGCGTACGCGCTGGGGACGGCGCTGGGGATGGCGCCGCGGACGGCGGTGGCGGTGGTGGTAGGGACGAACGTGCAGCAGCTGACGCGGGAGAGCATCGAGCAGGCGGGGCACCCGACGCTCATGATCGCGGTGTCGCTGGGGCTCTTCGCGGTGATCGCGTGGATCGGCAAGCGGACGTGGGACCGGGTCTCGAAGGACTGCGGCAACGGCGGCGGCGGCGGGGCGCGGGCGGGGGAGGGGGCCGGGGCGGCGATCGGCGAGGGATGAGCGGGGGACCCGCATCCGGCGCGGGCCGGGTCAGTAGGATTTCCGGGGAGCCGCCGGCGGCGCAGCGTGGGCCCGGGCGCTCCCGATCACCCTGGAGAGCATCTCACATGAAGCGCAGCAAGTGGCTTGTTCCGTCGTTCCTGGTGGCCGCGGCGCTCGCGGCGGGGCCGGCGCTGGGGCAGGGGGCCGGGCAGGGAGGCGGCGCGTCCAGGCCGGGCGCCAAGGCGGAGGAAGGCGGCGCGATGGCGAAGACCGAGCTGATCCCGCGGTCGATCCTCTTCGGCAACCCGGACAAGGCGGCGGGGCGGCTGTCGCCCGACGGCAAGCGGGTGGCCTTCCTCGCGCCGGTGGACGGGGTGCTGAACGTGTGGGTGGGGCCGGCGGGGGACATCTCCAAGGCCAGGCCGGTGACGAGCGACACGCACCGGGGGATCCGGCAGTACTTCTGGGCGTACACGAACGACCACATCCTCTACCTGCAGGACAAGGGCGGGGACGAGAACTGGAAGGTCTACTCGGTGAACCTCGCCAGCGGCGAGGTGAAGGACCTGACGCCGTTCGAGACGATCCCCGGGCCGGACGGCAACCCGATCACGCTCCCGGACGGGAAGGTGCTGCGGCCGACGGCGCGGATCGAGGGCGTCTCGGAGCGGAGGCCGGATGAGATCCTGGTGGGGCTGAACAACCGCAGCCCGCAGTTCCACGACGTGTACCTGGTGAACATCGGCACCGGGGAGATGGAGCTGGTGCAGCGCAACGACCAGTACGCGGGGTTCGTCACCGACGACGACTACAACATCCGCATGGCGGTGCAGATGACGCCCGACGGAGGGATGCAGTACTACATGGCGAAGGAGGACGAGCAGGGGGAGGGGCGGACCTTCGAGCCGTGGCTGAAAGTGGGGATGGAGGACTCGGTGACGACGGGCCCGGCGGGGTTCGACAAGACCGGGAAGATCCTGTACATGACGGATTCGCGCGGGCGGGACACGGGGGCGCTGACGTCGCTGAACCTGGAGACGGGGGAGCAGACGGTCCTTGCGGAGGACCCGCGGGCGGACGCCGGCGGCGTGCTGGCGCACCCGACGGAGAAGACGATCCAGGCGGTGTCGTTCAACTACGACCGGGTGCACTGGAAGATCCTGGACCCGGCGGTGCAGGAGGACTTCGACTACCTCAAGACCGTGGCGGACGGCGAGATCTCGGTGACGAGCCGGACGCTGGACGACACGCTCTGGACGGTGGCGTACGTGCTGGACGACGGGCCGGCGAAGTCGTACCTGTACGACCGCGCGGCGAAGAAGGCGACGTTCCTGTACTCGGTGCGTGAGGCGCTGGAGGGGCTGCCGCTGGCGAAGATGCACCCGGTGATCATCAACAGCCGCGACGGGCTGAAGCTGGTCTCGTACCTGACGCTGCCGGTGGGCTCGGACACCGACGGGGACGCGCGGCCGGAGCGGCCGCTGCCGATGGTGCTCAACGTGCACGGCGGCCCGTGGGCGCGGGACTCGTGGGGGTACAACCCGGAGCACCAGTGGCTGGCCAACCGCGGGTACGCGGTGCTGAGCGTGAACTTCCGGGGCTCGACGGGCTTCGGCAAGAAGTTCCTCAACGCCGGCAACATGGAGTGGGCCGGCAAGATGCACGACGACCTGATCGACGCGGTGAACTGGGCGGTGAAGGAGGGGATCGCGGACCCGGAGCGGGTGGCGATCATGGGCGGGTCCTACGGCGGGTACGCGACGCTGGTGGGGCTGACGTTCACGCCGGAGGTGTTCGCGGCGGGCGTTGACATCGTCGGGCCCAGCAGCATCGTGACGCTGCTGAACACGATCCCGCCGTACTGGGCGCCGCTGGTGGAGATGTTCACGAAGCGCGTCGGCGACCACCGGACGGAGGAAGGACGGGCGCTGCTCGAGAGCCGCAGCCCGCTGAACTTCGTGGACCGGATCAAGAAGCCGCTGCTGATCGGGCAGGGGGCCAACGACCCGCGCGTGAAGCAGAGCGAGTCGGACCAGATCGTGGAGGCCATGACGTCCAAGGGGATCCCGGTGACGTACGTGCTGTACCCGGACGAGGGGCACGGCTTCGCGCGGCCGGAGAACCGGATGAGCTTCTACGCGGTGACCGAGGGGTTCCTCGCCGAGCACCTCGGCGGGCGGTATCAGCCGATCGACGGGGACCTGGAGGGGTCGTCGATCCAGGTGCCCGCCGGCGCGGAGCACGTGCCGGGGCTGGCGGATGTGATGCGGTAGTTCGCGCCGGCGCGAGAGACCGGGCACGACGCGGGCCCGCGGGGAAGCTCCTCTCCCCGCGGGCCTGTTTGCGTTTTTGAGATGATGCGGCGTGAACCCCCGGGGGGGCCTCGGATATTCAGGGGAGTCGCGCGGCCGCTTTTTTCGTCCCCGGACTTGATGGGGCGGCGGCCGCGGCGTCCTTGGTGTAGGGACGGGATGGGGGGCCGGGGCGGCGATGGCGGAGCGACATGGGCCTTGCGATGCGCCAGGTTGATGCTCGAGCAAATCCTGCCGCGGCCGCCGACTGGGCGCACCTGGCGGAGCGGCTGCGCCGGCTGGCGGTGGCGCTGACGGGGGACCGGGACCGGGCGGAGGACCTGTGCCAGGGGACGCTCGCGGCGATGCTGGCGCGGGCGCCGGAGCAGGTGGGGAACATCGGGTATGCGCGCAAGGCCATGCTGCGGCGGTGGTTGGACGAGCAGCGCTCGCTGCGGCGGCGCGCGGAGCGGGTGGCGCGGCTGGCGGTGATGATGGGGACGCGGAGGTGGGCGGGGTCACCCGAAGAGGGGGTAGGGCGGGCGGAGGCGCTGGCGCGGGTGCGGGGGGCGATGGGCGGGCTGCCGGCGCGGCAGCGGGCGGTGCTGGTGATGCGGCTCGTGGAGGGGTTGGAGTACGAGCAGATCGCGGCGGAGCTGGGGTGCAGCGTGGCGGCGGTGCGGGCGAGCCTGCACCTGGCGCGGCAGCGGGTGCGGCGGCAGGTCGGGGAGGCGCTGTGATGGACACGAACAGCCGAAGCGCGTGGACGGATGCGGCGCTGGAGGCGTTCCTGGATGGGGCGCTGGGCGAGGCGGACGCGGCGGAGCTGGGGGAGGCGCTGCGCGAGGACCCCGCGCTGCGGGCGCGGCTGGCGGAGATCCGGCGGGGGGATGAGGTGATGCTCGAGGCCCTGCTGACGGCCGTTGAGGACCCTCGCCCGCGGGCGAGGGGGACGGGCGCGGGTGTGTGGGCGGTGGCCGCGGCGGCGTGCGTGGCGGTGGCGGGCGGAGTGTGGATCGCCGGGGGGGTGCGGGGCGCGGGTGGGTCCGCGCCGGAGCCGGCGGAGGGGGTTGTCCACAAGAACGAGGTTGACGGGCGCGGGGAGGCCGATGTGGAGGAGGAGGTGTACGACCCGGTGCCGGTGGTGCTGGTGGTGAAGCTGCCGGCACGCGGGGCGGCGCTGGGGGGCGCGGCGGCGGGAGGGAACGGGCATGGGCAGAGCGAGAGCGGAGGGGAATCGGCGCGGGGTGTGGAGGGGCGGCTGGCGGAGGCGCTCGCTGCGGGGGATGTCGCGGCGGCCGTGGCGCTGATCGACGGGGCGGGAGCGCGGGCGCAGGAGGGGGCGTACCGGCAGATCGGGGAGCTGATGCGGTCGGCGGCGATCGCGGAGAAGGTGCTGGACTCAATGGCGCCGGCGCAGCAGCTGGCGGCGTGCCGGTTGTGGGCGGAGGACCCGAAGTTGAGGACGGTCGTGTTCCCGAGGCTGGCCGCGCTGGGGCGGAGCGGGGAGCTGGGCGAGGAGCTGGCGGCGGTGGTGCGGGAGATGTCGGAACGCGAGGAGCTGCGCCCGTGGCTGCGGAGCTACGGGCTCGCGGCGGGGGCGGCGGTGCGGGGGTGGGAGCGGCGCGGGTAGACGCGGCCGCGGGACGGTGGGTTGTGAAATCGTCGCCGGCGTGCGTGCGCCGGCCGGGGTGTCGCCTTGTCGTCGATGGATCGGGATCGAAAGGAGGATGCGATGCGGTGGATTCTGGGTGCGGTCGTGACGGTAGCGGTTTCGGTGATGGGAGCCGGGGCGCCCGTGGCGGCAGCGGCGCAGCCGGCGCTCGGGCAGCCGGTGTCGGGAGCGGGGGAGGTGGAGATGCGGGTGTACGACCTGCGGGACCTGGCGGCGAGCCTGCCGGCGTCGGCGGGCGGGGGATTGGGCGCGAGCGCCATCGACGTGCTCGTGCCGACGCTGGCGCAGGCGACGGGGGCGTCGGCGCGGCCGGTGCTCGCGGGGGTCTACGCGGTGGCGGGGTCGCCGGAGGCGCACGCGGCGCTGGAGTCGATGCTGCGGGCGGTGCGGGAGCTGTACTCGGAGACGTACCAGGTCGAGATCCGGGCGGTGAGCGTCGCGGCGGATCGGGCGCCGGCGGTGGGGGCCGCGGCCGAGGCGGGGGCGCTGGGGGAGATGGAGGCGGTGGCGCGCGGATCGGCGTCGGTGGTGCGGCGGGCGGCGACGACGGTGGCGTCGGAGCGGCGGATGACCTACATCGCGGACTGGTCGCCGGTGGTGGGGAACAACGCGGTGGGGTACGACCCGCAGACGTCGGAGGTGGAGGAGGGGATGCACGTGACGGTGGTGGTCGGGGCGGGGGCGGGGGAGAGAGCGGCAGCAGCAGGCGCATCCCAACCGCC
>JBIQJK010000129.1:8413-9551 GCA_044507535.1 Planctomycetaceae bacterium
GGGGCCGAGGGGACGGCGGGGGAGGTGGTGCAGGTGCGCGGGACGATCACGCGGGTGGAGATGGAGTACGAGTCGGCGCCGCTGGTGGGGATGGAAGGGGGCAACCTGAGGGTGGGGCTGCCGCGGGTGGAGGAGCGGGCGGTGGAGTCGGTGCTGCGGGCGCCGCTGGGGACGCCGACGGTGGTGGCGGTGGTGGACGGGTTTGACGAGGGGGAGTCGGTGATCGTGCTGGTGGCGACGGTGAGCCGCGGGGGGAAGAGGTGAGGGGGTTGGAGGTGGGAAGCGAGTAGAGGTGTGGAGGTGAGCAGGTGATGGGGACCGGGGCGGCTTACGAGTCCGCTTCGGTCCCCTCGCCCTTTGCGCCCTCTCTATCCCCCCACTGCTCGCCGCATTCGGGGCACTGGTTCGATTCGAGGCCGGCGAGGGGGTAGCGGCATCGGGGGCACTGGCCGCGGGCGAGGCGGCGGCGGGTGCGGCGGGCGCGGTAGGCGGCGGGGAGGCGGGGGAGCCAGCCGAGGGAGAGGATGAAGGCCGCGAGGGTGAGGAGGGCCGCGGCGTTGTGGAGGAAGCCGGGCCAGAGGATGCGGGTGCGGGACTCATCCTGTCCGCCGGACGGGGAGACGGGGAACCCGGCGTCGTGGAGCAGAGCACGGATTTGGGTGATGGCGACGTCGCCGAACGCGCCGGGCTCCATGGGGGCAAGGGTGACGATGTCGGTGGTGCGCTCGCGGGTGAGGGCCCAGAGGCCGGCGCGGTCGACGCCGTGGACGACGAAGAGTTGGGCGAGGCGGTGAGGGTGGGAGGTGAGGAGTTGGGAGAGCTCGTCCCAACTGTCGCGGTCCTGGTCGATCAGGCGGAGCGCGCCGGGGTCGTCATTCTCGGCCCGCACGGCGAACAGGCCCGGCGTAGAAGCAGCGTTCGGGAGGAGCCAGGGCGCGGAGAAGTGATTCGCGAGCTGGTCGAGGGAGCGGATGCGGCCGCGGGCAAGGCCGGCGATGATGCGGCCGGCGGCGGATTCGGGGAGGCGGCTGACGGCGGCGGCGTCGAGGAGAAGGAGCGCGGCGATGGCGGCGGTGACGACCGGCCGCTGGAGGCGGCACCATTTTGGCGAAGAAGGGGGCACGGGGGATTGTTGGGG
>JBIQJK010000130.1:0-9491 GCA_044507535.1 Planctomycetaceae bacterium
CGCCGCGGGGGTGAGGTCTTGGGGCTTGGGCGTTGGGGGGAGCGCGGCCGAGGCCGGGGAGGCGTCAGTAAGGGCGACCTGGGAGGGGGTGTTGGCGCGAGACTTCTCGCCCGGGGAGAGCGCGAACCATGCCGCGGCGAGGATGAGGGCCGCGATGATCGCCCAGAAGACCTTCATACGAATCTCCAGCCCCCTTCCCCGCTACCCCCATCCCCTCCATCCCCCCCCACTGCCGCCCCTTACCGCCGGCCGGCCGGCGGGGATGCCGGCCGGGCGAGGGAATCAACGGCCGCGGGGGCCGCGGTGTTCCCGAAGCGTATTACCCGATCGGCCTGAGATTGTTCGCGACGCTGGTCCGGTAGGCCATGACGGCGGGGACGATGCCGGCGAGGGCGGCGAGGAAGACGGCGCCGACGACGACGTAGAGGGCGAGGTCCGGCGGGAGGGCGGGGCGGATGACCAGGCCGAGCATCTCCTTCATGACCGAGGCGACCAGGCGCACGCCGACGAGGCAGAGGACGATGCCGAGCGCGGCGCCGAGGAGGCCGATGAGGGCGGACTCGGTGAGGACGAGGTTGAAGATCCGCCCGCGGGAGCACCCCAGGACGCGAAGGACGGCGATCTGGCGGCGGCGCTGCTCCATGGAGTTGTAGAGGGCGAGCATGATGCCAACGCCGCTGGAGACCATGACGACCGCGGCGATGGCGATGAAGACGCGGTCCACGCTGGAGACGATGCGGAAGAGGGCGCCGATCTGCTGGACGGGCTGGGCGACGGTGATGGACGGGTCGCGCCGCAGCGCATCGAAGACGGGGAGGAGGGAGGCGGAGGCGTTCTGGCCGGGGCGGGTGGCGACGCGGAGGTAGATGCCGGTGATCTTCCGGTCCTCGGGGAGGAGGTCGGCCTCGGTGGTGGTGGCGACGGAGGGGTCGGCCTGCTTGCGGCGGTCGTGGGCGTGGATGATCCAGGCGCTGGTGAGGTGGGTGAACAGGGCGCGGTCGTGGGCGGAGCCGGTGGGCTCGAGGACGCCGACGACGGTGTAGGTGAAGTCGCGGTGGATGTGGGGCTCGGGGGCGTTGGGGTCGCCGAGCTGGCGGGACTGGGGGATGCCGTGGGTGAGGTGGACCTTGTCGCCGACGCGCAGGCCGGTGAGGGACGCGGCCTCGGCGCCGAGGACGACCTCGAAGGGCTTGTCGAAGAAGCGGCCGTCGGTCAGGGTCCAGGGCTCGCCGTCGTTGGGCTGGAAGTCGGTGAAGAACTCGGGGGTGGAGGCGAGGACGGGGAGGCCGCCGTAGGAGTCGCCCTGCTGGGTGGGGATGGCCCAGGCGAAGGGCTGGCTGGAGGCGATGCGCTCGTACTCGCTCCAGAGGAGGTAGTTCTGCGGGGGGTTGGCGTAGAAGAGGCCGTTGAGGACGGCGACGGTGGGGCTGGCGTCGCGCGAGACGAGCATGTGCATGTTGCCGCTGCCGCGTTCGAAGGCCTGGCGGCCGGAGTCGCGCATGCTCAGGAGGACGAGCATGAGGCCGACGGCGACGCCGACGGTGACGACCGTGGTGACCGTCGAGAAGAGGCGGGAGGTGAGAGAGCGGAGGATGATGGTGAAGTCGGTCATGGGGGATGGGAGAACTGAGTGCTCAGGGCTTAGGACTGAGTGGCCAGGGGGGTTGCGGGGGCGGTGTGGCGGGGGGATGGGTGAGATCGGGAGAGCTCGGCGAGGGACTCGCGGCGCTGGAAGCGCTGGGCCATGGAGGGGTCGTGGCTGACGCAGAGCAGCGCGGCGCCCTTCTCGCGGCAGGCGGACTGGATGAGGTCCATGGCGGCCGCGGCGTTCTCGGGGTCGAGGCTGGCGGTGGGCTCGTCGGCGAGGACGAGGACGGGGTCGCAGGCGAGGGCGCGGGCGACGGCGACGCGCTGCTGCTGGCCGACGCTGAGCCGGTCGGGGGTGGCGTCGGGGCGGGTGATGCCGAGGTGCTCGAGCAGGGCCAGGGCGCGGGGGCGGTGCTCCCTGGGGGGGATCTTCGTGAACATCAGGGCGGCCATGACGTTCTCGGCGGCGGTGAAGCCCTGGAGGAGGTTGAAGGTCTGGAAGATCATGCCGATGTGCCGGCCGCGGAAGAGGTCGCGCTTGGCGCCGGCGAGGGCGTGGATGTCCTGACCGGCGACGAGGACCGTGCCGCCGGAGCCGGGGGCGCCGTCGGCGGCGGGGTCCATGAGGCCGGCGATGATCTGGAGGAGGGTGCTCTTGCCGCGGCCGGACCCGCCGGTGAGGAGGACCTGCTCGGCGGGGTCCAGGCGGAGGGTGGGGATGTCGAGGACCCAGTCGGCGGCCGCGGCGCCGGTGTCGCGCGGGGCGGGGTAGCGGAAGCGGAGGGCCTGGATGTCCAGAGCGGGGAGGGCGTCGGGCAACATGGGGCTCCGGGTGGTGGAATCGGGGTGGTGTATTTCTAGGGGGTGTATTTCTAGGGGATGTCGGGGTGTGGAGGGGCAGAGGTGAAGAGGTGAAGAGGAACCCACCCCCAACCCCCGCCCTCAGGGCGGGGGCTTGAGAGCGAGAGGATGTGGAGAGGGAAAGAGGAGGGAGAGGGCGGAGCACTGCCGGGCGCCCCCCCAATCGCCCAACCGTGGCACCCGGAAAGAGAGAAGAAGAAGGGGGGGAGGTCAGCTCAGGACGCGGCGGAGTTCGGCTTCGGTGGTGAGGCCGAGGGCGGCCTTCTCGCGGCCGTCGTCGAGCATGGTGCGCATGCCGCCGGCGCGGGCGGCCTCGGCGAGGGTGACGGCGTCCACGCGCTGAACGGTCAGGCGGCGGAGCTCGTCGTTCATCTTCATGATCTCGAAGACGCCGATGCGGCCGTAGAAGCCGGTGCCGAAGCACTTCTCGCACCCCGCCGCTGCGCCGGGGCCCCCCACCGCCGCCGCGGGGGCGGCGTCGCCGTTGGCGTGGGCGGCGGCGCCGGCGCCGCCGCAGAAGCGGCAGGTGCGGCGGACGAGGCGCTGGGCCATGACGGCCAGCAGGGTGGAGGTGACCATGTAGGGCTCGATGCCGATGTCGATGAGGCGGGCGATGGCGCTGGGGGCGTCGTTGGTGTGGAGGGTGGCGAGGACGAGGTGGCCGGTGAGGGAGGCCTGCACGGCGAGCTCGGCGGTCTCCTTGTCGCGGATCTCGCCGACGAGGATGACGTCCGGGTCCTGGCGGAGCAGGGCGCGAAGGCCGGCGGCGAAGGTGACGCCGCGCTTGACGTTGACCTGCGTCTGGCTGATCCCCTCGAGGTGGTACTCGACGGGGTCCTCGATGGTCATGACGTTGCGGCTGGTGCGGTCGATCATGCCCAGCGCGCCGTAGAGCGAGGTCGTCTTGCCAGAGCCGGTGGGGCCGGTGACGAGGATGATGCCGGTGGTGCGGTCGATCAGACGCAGCACGTCCTGCTGCATCTCCTTGGACATGCCGATCTCGTCGAGGGAGAGCTGCGTCTGCGTCTGGTCGAGCAGGCGCATGACCAGGCGCTCGCCGTAGACGGTGGGGATGCACGAGAGGCGGATGTCGATCTTGCGGTTGCCCAGCCGGACCGTGGAGTGGCCGTCCTGCGGGGAGTGGCGGTTGGCGATGTCCAGCTCGGTCATGACCTTGACGCGGCTGGAGATGGCCGGGGCCAGGGCCAGCGGGGGGCTGAAGGCGTCCACCAGCATACCGTCGATGCGGAAGCGGATGACCAGCTTGGTCTCCATCGGGTGGACGTGGATGTCGCTGGCCCGGCGGCGGAGGGCCTCGAAGAGGATCATGTTGACCAGGCGGATGACCGGCGTCTGGCGGGCGAGCTGGAGGAGGTCGGTGGCGCCGGAGACCGAGCCGGCGGCGGACTCGATGGCCCGCTGGTCGAGGGGCATCTCCTCGACGATCTCGGTGACCAGGTCCTGGCGCTGCTCGTAGCCGCGGTTGATGACGTTGACCACGCCGGCCCGCGGGGCGAGGACCACGCGGATGGGCATGCCGAGCATGTCCTCGATCAGCGTGAACAGGGCGGGCTGCATGGGCTGCGCGGTGGCGCAGGTCATGATGTGGCCGTCGCTGGCCAGGCCGGCGATCATGCGCTCGCGGGCGAGGTTGGCGGGGACGGTCTCGTAGAACTTCGCGGCCGACTCGTGCAGGCGGGGCTCGGGGTCGAGCGGGAGGCCGGTGCGCTCGGCGAGCTTGGCGAGCGCGGTGTGCTCGTCGGTGGCGAGCATCGTCAGCAGCACGTCCCACGGCTCATCGTCGGAGCCGGGGAGCTGCGGGAAGGAGCGGAGCTGCTCGGCGGTCAGCGCCAGCGGGCCGAACTGGCCGGCGAGGCGCGACCACTCGGCGGGGGAGCGCTCGGGGACGCCGGGCGCGCCGTTCGCGGCCGCGGGCGCGCCGGGCGTCTGACGAGACGGAAGCAGTCGGCCCTTGGGGATCAAGTCGGTCTCCGGGTGGCTCGGGAGGTGGAACGGGGTCGGTCGGCGGGGAGGGAGGCCTGGTTGGAGCGGGAGGGGGGCGTCGGGGCGATCCAGCCGTCGTTGGGGGCCGTGCCGGGCTCGGGCTCGGGGCCGGGGCCGGGGCCGGGGCCGGTGGCGGGGGACGGCGGGGGGAGCGCCGGGGCCGCGGCCCGGGCGCGGGTGGAGGGGACGATGTCGATGCGCACGGGCCCGCGCTCGGGGAGGTCGGGCTTGATGCCGGCGACGGCGGCCGGGCCCTTGGTGAGGAGTCGGAGGTCGGCGAAGTTGGGCTCGCGCATGATCGTCGGAGTGATAAAGACGTACAGGGTGGTCTTGCGGTTCGCCTTGCCCTGGTCGCGGAAGAGGTGGCCGATGATGGGGATGTCGCCCAGGAGGGGGACCTTGATGACGGTGCGGGTGTCGGATTCGAAGGTCAGGCCGCCGACGACGATCGTGGAGTCGGAGGGGACGGTGACGGAGTCGGCGCTGATGTTGTTGACCTGGCTCGGCGGGGCGAGGCCGGGGGAGGCCGCGCTGCCGAGGAAGCTGGAGAGCTCGATCTCGTAGTCCAGGCGGAGGTAGCCCCCCTCGCTGATCTGCGGGGTGACGATGAGGGTGGTGCCGGCCTCGGACTCGCCGCCCTGGCTGGTGACGGTCGGGCTGCCGGCGGTCTGGACGGTCTGGGCGAAGGGCTGGCGCTCGATGCTGGCGACGGTGGCGGACTCGTTGTCGTCCACGAGGAGCTGCGGCGTCGAGAGGATGCGGGTGTCGGTGTTGTTCTGGAGGGCGTTGATGATGAAGGGGACCTGATCGGACCTGATGACCGCGGCGGTGAGGGCGGAGAGCGGGGGCACGCCCTTGGTGTCGGTGATGGTCCCGCCCTCGGCGAAGCTGCCGAGCCCGAAGTTGGTGTTGAGGCCGAACTGGCCGGCGACGAGCTGGGTCTCGAAGGCGAGGCGGAACTCGTCGCTGGCGGTGACGGCGACGATCTTGGCGTCGATGTAGACCTGGGGCCGGCGGAGGTCGAGGCGTTCGATGAGTCGCGCGAACTGGGGCTGCAGGCGCTTGGGGGCCTTGACGACGATCTGGTTGTTGGCGGTGTCGGCCAGGACGTGGGTGTCCTCGCTGGCGACGATGGCGCCGATCTCGTCCGGGGCGGCGCCGGCGACGGCGCCCTCGGCGGGGGCCTCGCCCTCGGCGGCCTGGCCGGCGGGCGGGGGGGGCGGGGGCGGGGTGCGCCGGGCGAGCTGGCCGCGGGTGTCGCGCCCGAGCAGCGGGGAGTTGGCCGCGGGGAGCTGGTTGGTCAGGAGGTTCTGGAGGATCTCGGCGACGGCCTCGGCGTCGGAGTGCCGGAGCTTGTAGAACTCGACGACGACGTGCTCGGCGCTGGTGAGCTCGGAGAGGTTGTCGATGAGCCGCTCGACGTCGCGGTGCTGGGCCTCGGTGCCGCGGTAGACGAAGCCGCCGGCCTCGGGGAAGACGACGAAGCCGGTGCCGATGAGGTCGACGGACTGCTGCTGGAAGCCGGGGACCTGGAAGCGGACGCCCTGGGTGATGCCGCCGGGGAAGGCGCCCTGCTCGGTGACGACGCGGCCGAGGGCGCGTCGCTGGCCCTCGGAGGCGACGGCGGGGGCGGCGGAGCCGACGGCGTACCACCTGGAGATGAGGGTGTTGGGGGCGTCCACGATGGCGAGCAGGCGGGTGAGCTCGGAGGTCTCGTCGGGGCGGCCGCGGAAGATGAGGGAGTTGGTCTGGGAGTCGACGGTGAGGCGGTCCTCAAGGTTGAGGAGCGTGACGCCGCCGCCGGGGAGCTGGGCCGGGGCGTTGGGCTGGCCGGGGACGTTGGGGCGGGCGACCACCTGCTGCGTGGAGCCGATGAGCTCGAGGACGCGCTCTCGCGCGTAGGAGGCGGCGACGTGCTGGAGCTCGATGCGCTGGAAGCCGATGGAGGCCTGCTCGGCGACGAGTCGGTTGACGATCTTCTGCACCTCCTGCGTCTGGCGCGCGGAGGCGGTGATGAGGATGACGCCGAGGTCGTCGAGGTAGGCGACGGAGGCGGCGCCCGCGGCGCGGCCGGGGACGTTCGGCTGCGCGACGCCGCTGCCCACGCCGATGACCGCCAGCGCGGGGGCGAGGGAGGAGGGGCGGACGCCGGGGGTGGGGATGATGCGCGTGGCGCTGAAGGGGTCCTCGCCCAGGCCGGGCTGGACCTGCTCGGCGCGTTGGACGCGGTAGACGCCGGCGGAGCCGCGGGACAGCGTGAAGCCCTTCTGCTCCAGCAGCTCGTTGAGGAAGTTCAAGACCTGGTTGGCGGGGATGGTGATCGGCGAGGGGAGGAAGACCTTCTCGCCCATGAGGCTGCCGTCGGCGAGGACGATCTGGAGGCCGAAGGCGTCGGCGACGTAATCGACCAGGACGGTGAGGTCCACGCCGTCGGTGAAGTTGAACTCGAACATGCCGGGGCCGACGGGCTCGTCGCGGACGACGGGCTGCGGAGCCGGGGCGGCGGGGCGAGCGGGGGCGGGGGTGCGGGCCTCGCCGGTCTCGGGGGCGTTCTCGGGGGCGCGATCCGCCGCGGCGGGCTGTCGCGCCTCGGGCTGCGGGGCGGACTCGGGGGCGCCGCTGTCCTGGGCCATCACGGGGGCGGCCATGACCGGCGCGGCGGCGATGGCCGCGGCCAGCAGCGCGCTGCGGAGAGTCCGGCGCCGGCCCGCCGGCGTCACCGTCCCGGCCAGGAGGGCCAGAAGGGCGGGGGAGGGTGCGAGGGGGGAGCGATGGTCGGGGTGGGAGGGGTGCGTTGCGATGGTCCGGTCTCCTTTGCCCGGTTCAACGCCGCGTCGGGCCGGGCAATGCACCACGGAGCGTAACCGGCCTTGGCGGGGAGGGCTAGCGGGCGTTGAGAGGCATCCATCGGGGAAACGGCGGCCTCGGCTCTAGGATCGGGCATGCGTGTCGTGAGCCTGCTGCCGTCGGCGACGGAGATCCTGTGTGCGATCGGGGGTCGGGGGATGCTGGTGGGCCGGTCCCACGAGTGCGACTTCGCCCCCGCGCCGGTCGTTCCGCCCGCCGGGCTGGGCGGTTTCCCCAGTTTCCCGCCGCTGGAGGAGGTGCCGGCGCTGACGGCCGCGAGGACACGGTTTCAGACGGCGGGGCAGGTGGACCGGGAGGTCCGGGAGCTGCTCTCCGGGGGGGAGGGGTCATCGCTGTACGCGCTGGATGCGGGGCTGCTGGAGCGGCTGAGGCCGGAGGTGATCCTGACGCAGGACCTGTGCCGGGTGTGCTCGATCGACCTGGGGACGGTCCGGGAAGTCGCGGCGAGGCTGAGCCCGCCGGCGCGGGTGGTGAGCCTGAACGCGACGACGCTGGAGGGGGTGTTCGACGACGTGCTGGAGGTGGGGAGGGCGGTGGGGCTGGAGCGGGAGGCGGAAGCGGCGCTGGTGCGGCTGCGGGAGCGGATGTACAGCGCGGGGGACCACGTGAACCCGTACGCGGATGGGCCGAACGTGGCGTTCCTGGAGTGGACGGACCCGCTGTTCATCGGGGGGCACTGGACGCCGCAGCTGATCGAGCGGGCCGGGGGGCGGCACCCGCTGAACCCGACGGCGGCGCTGCGGCAGGCGGGGGCCGCGGCGGGGCCGGTGGGGACGACGCTGCGGACCGCCGGCAAGAGCGTGGCGGTGCCGGCGGAGGTGCTGGCGGCGTCAAGGCCGGAGCGGGTGATCGTCTGCCCGTGTGGGCTGGGGCTGGAGGAGGTGGAGCGGGAGGCCGCGCGGCTGGCGGAGCAGCCGTGGTGGCGGGAGCTGCCGGCGGTGCGGGAGGGGAAGGTCGCGCTGGTGGACGGGAACCAGATGTTCAACCGGCCGGGGCCGCGGCTGGTGGAGGCGTTCGAGTGGCTGGTGGGGTGGTTGAACGATGTGCCGCGGGTGATGCCGGAGGGGTTTCCGTGGAGGAGTTGGAGGGGGTGAGGGTGGGTGTGGAGCTGACGAGGTGAGCAGGTGTGGAGGTGAGGGAGGGGAAAAGGAACCCGCCCCAATCCCCCGCCCTCAGGGCGGGAGCTTCGGAGGGAAGGATGGGGAGAAGGGGAGAAAGAGTCGGGAAGCCATGGAGAGGGGGGAGGGAGGCCGCGGAGCCCTCACCCCTGCCCTCTCCCGATGGGAGAGGAGGCAGAAGGGACGAGGAAGAGAGAGTGGGGAGAGGAAGAGGGCACGGCCGGCACCCCCCCAAAGCCGCCAGCCGTGGCACCTAGAAGTGGTCACGGGGCGAGGTCGGGGGGTGGGGACTGGACGAGGTGGACGATGGCGTCCAAGAGGGAGTCGGGCTTGATGCGGTCGGTCTCGACGGCGATGGTGTAGAGCCGGAGACGGCCGTCGGGGCCCTGGGAGAGGGTGATGCGGCCGCCGGGGAGGGCCCACTCGGAGATCAGCGCTCCCTCGCCGCGGGCGGACCAGACGCGTGTGCCGCCGAGGTCGGCGAGGAGATCCTCGGCGTGGCGAAAGCCGATGGCGCCCATGGCCATGTCCTCCGCTTCCCCCGCTTGATGCTTCAACCCCTCCATCGGCACGCGCGGCCACGATATTGTGAAAAAATGCAGCACGGATTCGCCGCCACACACCGATGTGCGAGGGGCGTTCGCTGTCGCCTGGCCGGGGAGATCAGGCGCGAGGCGTCGCCAGGGGCGTGACCAGCGCCGCGGCGTCGGCGGGGGACGGGGGGCGGTCAAGGTCGAGGTCGAGGTAGACGCCGCGGTCGTGGTCGCTGTTGAGGATGACGGCGTTGGGCTCGCGGAACATGACGCCGGAGTCGGCCTTCTCGTGGCCGAGGATGAAGGCGGAGACGCCCCAGGTTTCTGCGAGGAGCCGGAGCTGGTCGGGGGTGTGGTCGCGGCCCCAGACCATGAGGTGCGCCGAGCCGCGGCGGGGGACGTAGTCGTCCGGGGTGAGCTCGCGCGAGAGGACGGCGGGGTCGAAGCGGTCCATCAGCTCCGGCGCGGGGAGGCTGTGGGCACAGAGAATGGCGCCCCCCCCGCCCCCCCCACCTCCCCC
>JBIQJK010000011.1:0-54712 GCA_044507535.1 Planctomycetaceae bacterium
GCCTGGACGAGTGGGTGCGGCGGGCGGAGGGGGAGGCGAAGGGGGGCGGGGCGGGGGCCGGGGGGGTGACGGCGGTGCAGGCCGCGGCGGTGATCGCGGCGGTGGCGCGGGCGGTGCAGGCGGCGCACAACGCGGGGCTGGTGCACTGCGACCTGAAGCCGGCGAACATCCTGGTGACCGCGGCGGGGGAGCCGAAGGTGGCGGACTTTGGAGTGGCGGCGCGGGAGCAGGAGTTGCCGGAGGGGGTGGTGTGGCCGGGGCCGAAGCGGCAGATCGGGAACCTGGCGTTCATCGCGCCGGAGCAGTACCGGCTGGAGGAGGGGTCGCTCGCGCCGCCGGCGGATGTGTACGCGCTGGGGGGGCTGCTGTACTACCTGCTGACGGGGAGGCTCCCCAACGGCGAGAGCGCGGAGGAGATCGCCAAGACGCACGATGCGGTGTACGGACGGGCGCAGGCGCCGTCGCCACGAGTGGTGGTGCGAGGGATCGACCGGGATCTGGACCTGATCTGCAGGCGCGCGCTGGCGCCGGCGCCGAAGGACCGGTACGCGTCGGCGGACGCGATGGCGAACGACCTGGAGGCGTGGTCGCGGTACGAGGCGATCTCGTGGACGCGGCCGGGGCCGCTGCGGCGGGTGAGGCTGCTGGCGGGGCGGATATTGAGCGCGGGGCGGGGGAGGGTGTAGCGAGGTCTGAGCCGCGAACCCCGAGCGCACGTTGCGGGCGCCTGGAAAGAGACGAGACGCGGAGGGGAGGGGGAGACATGGGCTCACAGCCCATGCCACGGTTAGACCGCCCAGCAGGCGACGCGGTGGGGCGGGCCGCCGGCGGAGGACGGCCGCTCGACCAGGGGGGGCATCTCCTGCTTGCAGCGGTCCATGACCTTGGGGCATCGGCCGGCGAAGGGGCAGCCCCTGGGAAGGTCGTAGGGGCTGGGGACGTCGCCCTGGAGAACAGTCAGCGGGCGGCGGTCGTCGGGGTCGTCGATGGGGTTGGCGCCCAGGAGGGCCTGCGTGTAGGGGTGGAGGGCGCCGACGGAGTTGTCCTCGTTGTGCAGACGCTCGCAGGCGATCTCCTCGACGACGAAGCCGAGGTACATGACCATCACGCGGTCGCAGAAGTGCTCCACGACCTTGAGGTCGTGGGAGATGAACAGGAGGGTGAGGCCGAACTCCTCCTTCAGGCCCATCATGAGGTTGAGGACCTGTGCCTGGATGGAGACGTCGAGGGCGGAGACGGGCTCGTCGGCGACGATGAACTCGGGCTTCAGGGCCAGGGCGCGGGCGATGCCGAGGCGCTGGCGCTGGCCGCCGGAGAACTCGTGGGGGAACTTGGCCGCGGCGTCGGGGCGGAGGCCGACGGTCTGGATGATCTGGTCGATGCGGTCGTCCACGGCGGCCTTTTCGACGACGCCGTGGAAGAGCATGGCCTCGCGGAGCATGGCGCGGACGGTCATGCGGGGGTTGAGGGAGGAGTAGGGGTCCTGGAAGACGATCTGCATCCTGCGGCGGAAGGGCATCATCTCGGCGTGGCCGAGGCCGGTGATCTCCTGGCCGGCGAACTTGATGGAGCCGCTGGTGGGCTCGATGAGGCGGATGACGAGCTTGCCGAGGGTGCTCTTGCCGCAGCCGGACTCGCCGACGACGCCGAGGACCTCGCCGCGGTTGACGGTGAGCGAGACGCCGTTGACGGCGTGGACATGGCCGACGACGCGGTTGAGGACGCCGCCGCGGACGGGGAAGTGCTTGACGAGATTCGTGACCTCGAGCAGCGGCTCGCCGGGGCGGGTTCCGGCGGGGGCGGCCGCGCCGTTGGTGGTGGGCTGGGCGGGGATGGTCGTCATGCGGAGGCCCCTACGGTGAGGGCGGCGGGGGTCTGGAGTGGATAGTGGCAGCGGACCTCGCGGGCGTCGCCGCAGGGGACGAGGTCCGGCTCCTCCTTCTCGCAGCGGGGCTGGGCGTGGACGCAGCGCTCGCTGAAGCGGCAGCCGGGGGGGAGGTCGAAGAGGCTCGGGACGATCCCCTCGATCGTCGGGAGGCGTTTGCCGTGCTCCTTCCTGCCGGTCTTGGGGATGGATTCGAGGAGGGCCCTGGTGTAGGGGTGGCGGGGGGAGTGGAAGAGGTCGCGGACGGGGGCGGACTCGATGACGCGCCCGGCGTACATCACCAGCACGCGGTCGCAGACCTGGGCGACGACGCCGAGGTTGTGCGTGATGAGCATGATGGCGGTGCCCAGCTTGTTCTTGAGGTTCTCCATGAGCTGGAGGATCTGGGCCTGGATGGTGACGTCCAGCGCGGTGGTCGGCTCGTCGGCGATGAGGATGGCGGGCTCGCAGCAGAGGGCGATGGCGATCATGACGCGCTGCCGCATGCCGCCGGAGAGCTGGTGGGGGTACTCGTGGAAGCGGCGCTCGGGGTTGGGGATCTCCACGAGTTTGAGCATCTCGATGGCGCGGGCGCGGCGGGCCCTTCGGTCGAGGTCGGTGTGGTACTTCAGGGCCTCGTCGATCTGCCAGCCGATGGTGAAGACGGGGTTGAGGGAGGTCATCGGCTCCTGGAAGATCATGGCGATCTTCGCGCCGCGGATCCGCCGCATGGTCGCGGGGTCGGCGTCGGCGATGTTCGTCTCGCGGTCGCCCTCGCGGAAGAGGATCCGGCTGCCGGGCTTGATGAAGCTGGTGCGCTCCGGGAGGAGCCGCATGATGGACTTGCTGGTGACGGTCTTGCCGCAGCCGGACTCGCCGACGATGCCGAGGGTCTCGCCGGGGCGGAGGTCGAAGTTGACGTCGTCGATGGCGGTGACGACGCCGCGGTCGGTGCGGAAGCACGTCGTCAGGTTGCGGACGCTCAGGATGGGCTGGTCGCCGGTCGTCATTGGTCTTGGGACTCTCCGATGAACGGCACGACCCACGCCATGGCGACGTCGCCGCCGTCCTCGGGCGGGGGGACGACGATCACGCCGTGCTCGGGGGCGTCGGGGGGGAACAGAACGAACATCGCCCCGGCCGCCTCCCCCGCGACGTCGGAGCTCACCGTCCCGTGCGCGTAGGTCAGGGCTTCAACCTCCAGCATCTTGATCCCGCAGATCAGCTCCGCAGCGCGGATCGCGCAGGGGAGCGCGTCGAAGAAGGGCGTCTCGCCCTTCGGGCCGAGGGTTGCCGGCGTGAAGACCGGGTCGGACTGGTCCGTTTCGACGATCAGCGTCTCGCCCAGCGGCGGGCCGAGGTCGGCGACGATGCGCTTGAGCTGCCGCGGCTCGGGGGCGGGGCGGGCTGGGTTGCTCTTCTTCTTCGCCATGACCATCACCCCACGTGCTTCGGGTCGAACGCATCCTGCATCGCGTCCGAGACGACGTTGAAGGCCAGCACCAGCACGAGCATGAAGACCGTGGCCGCGCCGATCTGCCAGAAGAATCCCTGCACGACCTCCGGGCCGCTCTGGTTGATCATGATGCCCCAGCTGGCCCCGTCCTTGAGCCCCAGGCCCAGGAAGGTCAGGATCACCTCGCTCTTGATGGCGTTGATGAACAGGAGGGAGAAGGAGATGAACATCAGGTGCGTGGTGTTGGGGATGACGTGCCGGACCAGGATGTAGGACCGGCCGAAGCCGGTGGCCCGGGCGGCGTGGACGTACTCGAGCTCCTTGACCTTCAGCACCTCGCCGCGGATGACGCGGCAGGCGCCGATCCAGAAGGTCAGACAGAAGGCGGCGTAGACGGGGATGAGCGTCCCCTCGACCTTCGTCCCGGTGAACATGAACGCCAGGACCACGAGCAGGACGAGGTTGGGGACCGAGCTGAAGGTGGAGTAGAGCCACTGCACCGCGGCGTCCACCCAGCCCCCGAAGAAGGCCGCGGCGGCGCCGAGGAAGGCCCCGATGATCACCGAGATCAGCGCGGTGACGAAACCGACCTGGACGGCGACCTTCGCGGAGTAGATCGACCGGACGAGGATGGAGCGTCCCTGGGCGTCGGTCCCCAGCGACATGCGCGCCGTGTACACCGCCCCCGCCAGGCCGGTCGGCGCCGGGAAGAGCTCGTCGATGCGAGCCTCCAGGCGCCGGAGCTGGGCGAGGATTTCGCCGTCGAGCGCCGCGAGTCGGGCCTCGGCGAGCGTCTCGATCCGGCGGAGCAGGTCCGCGGGGACCAGCGCGGCGCCCTCCTCCGGGGGCTCGTCCTCCAGGAGACGGTCGGCGGCGTCCTGGAGGTCGATGGGATCGATGTCGGCGAAGGGGCCGTCGTCCTCCGCCGCGGACTGGGCGTCCTCAACGGCGAACATCGTGTCCTCGAGGGCCGCGGCGGCCTCCTCCCGGAACTTGGAGGCCTCGGCCCACCCGTCGGACTCCGCGGCCCGGCCCAGACGCGGGGCCAGGCGCAGGGACCGCTCGGCTCCGACGAGCGCGGCGACGACGGGGCTGCGGCGCTGCTTGAGGGCGTCCAGGTCGGCGAACTCCGCGTCGGCGGCGTCCAGGAACTCCCGCACCCGGGCGGGCGTGGCCTCGATCAGCCGGCGCTCGGCGAAGCCCACCGTCGCGAGGATCTCGGCGGCGCGGGGCGTGTCGAGGCCGACCCGGCCGGCGTCGGCCATGGCCGCGCGGAGGGGGGCCAGGACCTGGTCGGCCTGGTCGATGCGACGGTCCACGCTCTGCTCGAGGCCGAAGCCGGCGACCCAGCGCGGGCCGGCCCGCTCGAGCGTCGCCTCGGGGAGGAAGGTCCCCAGGACGGGGACGCCGCGGAGGGTGAAGGCGCCGCTGGCCCGGCCGGCCTTGTCGAGGATCTCCATCGCCGCGATCCAGAGGGCGACGGCGAAGTAGACGGCGATGATCGCCAGCGAGACCATCGCGAGGCGGTTGCGCCGGAACTTGGCGACGCCGCGGCTCTTCATGAGGCGCTGGAGCATCACGAGAGCCTCACCCGCGGGTCGACGAGGGCGTACAGGACGTCGGTCAGGATGTTGCTGGCGATGAAGACGGCGGCGAAGACCGCGGTGAAGGCCTGGATCACCGGGAAGTCCTTGGCGTTGATGGCGGTGATGAGGGTGCGGCCCATGCCGGGAACGTTGAAGAAGGTCTCGATGAGGATCGAGCCGGTGATGAGGAAGGGGAAGGTGATCATCACGTGGGTGATGATGGGGATCATGGCGTTCTTGAGCATGTGGACGAACATGATCTTGGGCTTGCTGGCGCCCTTGGCCATGGCGGTGACGATGTAGTCGCGCCCCGTCTCCTCGACCATGACGGCGCGGTAGAAGCGGGTGTCGTAGCCGATGGCGACGATGACGCTGATGAGCACGGGGAGGAGGCAGTAGTAGACCCAGCGGCCGGCGTGGAAGCCGCCGGCGTCGAGAACCGGCTCGTACCCCTGGATGGCGAAGAGGTCGATCTCCCGGTACTCACGGAGCCAGTAGGCCCCGAAGTACTGCCCGAGGATGATGTAGACCAGGAAGCTGATGCTCATGCCGATGACGGCGGCGAACATGAGCACGCGGTCGGTGAGCCGGCCCCGGAAGTACGACACCAGCAGGCCGATGCTGACGGCGCTGACGGTCGTGAGCACCAGGGCGGGGACGGTGATGGCCAGGCTCGGCATCACCGAGGCCTTGAGCATGTCGCCGACGGGGCGCTTCTGCTCCCAGGAGCGCTCCGAGAAGTTGAGCGTCACGACACTGAACACGAAGTCCGGATACTGGGCGCTGCGGATGAGCTCACGCACCCACTCGAGCTTGGTCACCCCGTCTTTTCTTGTTTCGGGGCGGATGGAGTGTTGCCAGCTCGCGGCCTCGGAAGGGGGCCGGAGCGTCGGGATGCGAGGGATGATGAACGGCCTGTCGAGCCCCATCTCGGACCGCAGCGCGGCGATCTGCTCGGGCGAGGCGTTCTTTCCCTGGTACGCCGCGGCGGGGTCGTTGACGCGCAGGGCCACCATCACCAGCAGGATGATCCCGAGGTAGACGGGGATGTTGTAGAGCAGCTTGCGGAGGACGTAGGCCCACATGGGGAGTTCAGCTTACCTCTTCCCGGGCCGCTTGGAGTCGTCGACGTCGAGGTACTTGATCCAGTTCCACATCCGCTCGGTGGGGCGGCAGTTCTGCAGCCAGGGGGCGACGAGGTAGAACCGGGTGCGGGCCATGGAGCCGACGTAGGGGGTGTCGCGGATGATCATGTCGCGCATCTGCTCGTAGATCGCCGTGCGCTCCGGGCCCGGCTCCATGACGAGGATCCGCTCGTACAGGGCGTCGTACTCGGGGTTCTTGTAGTTGTAGTGGTTGGAGCCGGGGGACTCGTTGGGGCTGTAGAAGAGGGCGAGGTTGTTCTCCGCGTCGGGGTAGTCCGAGCCCCAGGCGAAGCCGAACATCGGGGCCTTCTTGTTGTTGACGAACTCGATGAGGGTGGAGAAGTCCACCAGCTGCGGCTGGAGGTCCACGCCGATCTGCGCGAGCTGGCGCTTGTACATCTCGGCCATCTGCTGGTTGAGGAGGTTGTTGGAGGTGAAGTAGCGGATGGGGGGCAGGCCGCGCCCGCCGGGGTAGCCGGCCTCGGCGAGCTTCTGGCGGGCCAGCTCGAGGTTCGGGCCGCGGAAGCTCACCGGCGCCCGGCCCCCCTCGGGGTGGCCGTCGAGGCCGGGGGGGATGGGCCCGTCGTAGACGACGTTGATCCCCTGGTACCACGCCTCGTTGATCTCGTTAAGGTCGATCGCCAGGTGGATCGCCTGGCGGAGGGCGCGCTTCTCGGGGGTGTAGCCGCCGAGGAGCTCGTCCTCCATGTTGAAGCCGCTGAAGATGAAGTCCAGGAGCTGGTCGGAGTGGCCGGTGACGCCCTTGCGCTGCATCGCGGCGCTGAGCTGCTTGGTGCGCTTGTCGAAGGCCTGCTCGAAGTAGTCGTTGGGGACCTCGATGTAGCCGAGGTTGCCGACGTCGAACTCCAGCCACATCGGCTGGTCCTGAACGAACATGGTGAACTCGACGCGGTCCACGAAGGGGACGCGCTGCCCGGCGGGGCGGTGCAGGCGGCGGCGCTGGTCCTCGCGGGACCACTCGTCGCGGGCCGGGTAGAGGACCTCGTGGTAGTTGGGGTTGCGGTTGAGCGTCAGGCTCTGCTTGGGCTTCCACTGGTCGAGGATGAACGGCCCGGTGCCGACCGGGTTGAAGGCGAAGTCCTTGCCGTAGTGCTCCACCGCCTCGCGGGGGACGATGGACATCTGGAACTGGCTGAGGGTGTTCAAGAACCGGTAGACCGGCTCGGTCAGGCGGATCTTGAACTCGCGGTCGCTGACCTTGATGAACCCGGAGACGGGGGCGTCGTAGTCGAACGTGCCGCCGGCGTCCAGGGCCGCGTTCTGCTGCTCGTAGTACTCGTTGAACCCCTCGATCACACCGTCGAGGAGCCACCAGTTCTTCAGGCCGTTGCGCTTATCGGCGATGCGCTTGAGGGAGTAGAAGACGTCGTCGGTGACGACCTCGCGCCCCTTGCCGCCGGGGAAGCAGGGGTTGTCGTGGAACCGCACGCCGGGCTTGAGCGTGAAGTGCCAGACCTTGCCCCCCTCCTCCTTCCGCGGCATCTCGGTCAGCAGCAGCGGCTCGAGCTTGCCAGGGTCGGCGTAGCTGAAGGAGACCAGGGTCTCGAAGATCTGGGCGCAGGCGAGGTTGTCGTAGGTCGTCGAGCCCTGGGCGGGGTCGAGGCTCTTGGGGCCGTCGGTGCGGATGGCCAGCTGCATGACCTTGCCGGCGGGCTGCGAGCCGGGCGCGGCGACGCTCGGGGCGGCCCACCCCGCCGCCAGGGCCGCGACTGCCAGGAAAACCACGCCCGCCGCACGATGGATCGCTTGCCTGAGCATCCTGAAAGGTCTCCGGACCCGCCCCGGCCGCCCCGAGTCGCCGAACCCGGCCAGTCTACAGCCCCGCCCCTTCCCCCGTGCGCGGGCGCACGCCGCGACCGCCGCCCGGACTGATACGGAACCGAGCAGGGACGGATGCTAGCGGGACCAACCAACCGGCTCTACCGGGTGTTCCCGGGGACGCCGCGTTTCTCGCGGCGGATCAGCGGCCCTCGCCCGTGACCCGGATCCGGCCGTTGCTGGTCTGCACGCTGGAGGGAACGCCCCCTTCGCCGATCTTCAGCCTCGCGGCCTTGGCGTCCATCGAGAGGACCTCGGCCCCGCGCAGCCCGCCGACGTCCAGCCCGCCGTTGCTGGTCCGGAGGGCCAGCTCCCCATGGAAGCCGGGCCCGAGGCGCAGCTCGACGCGGCCGTTGCTCGTCCGCACCCGCACCGGGCCGGGCGAGTCGTCGGTGAGGGCGATCGAGACCGCGCCGTTGCTGGTCTCGGCGTCCACGCCCGCCGCGGCGCCCCTGACCTCGACCTCGCCGTTGCTGGTGCGGGCGAGCACCGGGCCCGCGGCGCCGTCGATCCGGACGGCGCCGTTCCTGGTCTCGGCGCTGACCGCGCCGTCGTGGCGGACCGCCCAGATCGAGCCGTTGGAGGTGGTGAGCACGGCCTGGCCGGACATCCCCTCGACCTCGATCGCGCCGTTGGCGGTGCGGAGCTCGACCTGGCTCGCCTCCGGGAGGAGGATCAGGAAGTCGCACCCCTCGCGGCTCTTGCGCTCGCCGTCGGGCCAGGCGACGCTGATGAGGAGGGTGCCGTCGTCGAGCCGCTCGGCGGTGACCTGCGCGGCCGCGAGCCGCTCCGGGGTCGTGGCCTTCAGGTCGGCCCGGATGAGGACGAGGTCCTGGTCCCCCCGGCGGACGGAGATGCTGCCGTTGGAAGAAACGACGCGCAGGGGGGTGCCCGGGAGGTGGGGCACCTGCGACTGGCGCGTCTCGCGGTGGAGGGAGTCGGCGCCGCAGCCGACAAGGAGGGCCGCGGCGAGCATCGCCTGAAGGGCCCACAGGAGCATCGCACGGGTGACAGTGGTTCGCATGTCGGCGGCCTCCATCTCTGGGGGCGCACGGATGGCGCCCGCGTCCCGGCCCTCCCACGGCCGTTCTACGGAGGGGCCCCGGCCCGGTTTCACCCCGGCGGGCTACGCCGGCAGCCGGACCAGCTCCGACTCCACCTCTCCCCAGAGGGTGCGGATCATCTCCGGCCCGAAGTCGAAGCGGAGCCCCGCGGCCTCGAAGAGCCGCGGCAGGGGGCGAGAGCCGCCCAGGGAGAGGCCCCGCTTGTACGACTCGATGGCGCCGGCGGGGTTCCGGCGGTAGTTGAGCCAGAGCTGCAGCGAGCCGAGCTGGGCGATGCCGTACTCGATGTAGTAGAACGGCGCGCCGAAGAGGTGCATCTGCCGCTGCCACATCATGGCGAGGAAGTCCTCGAGCCCGGTCCAGTCCACCGCCGCGCCGAATCGGTCGTTGAGCTCGATCCACTTGTCGCGGCGCTGCTCGCGGGTGTGCGAAGGGTTGGTGTAGATCCAGTGCTGGAACTGGTCGATGGTGGCGATCCACGGCAGGAGCGTGGCGAGCTGCTCGAGGTGGACGCGGACGGCGCGGACGGCGTCCTCGGGGTTCTGGTAGTACTCGCCGAGGAAGTCGTGGGTGGTCATCTCCATGCTCATGGAGGCGACCTCGCAGAACTCCAGCGGGATCTCGGAGCGGTAGGCCAGCAGCGGGTCCTCGCGGCACAGCAGCGAGTGGAAGGCGTGGCCGGCCTCGTGGACCATCGTCTCGACGTCGCGCTGCAGCCCCGCGGCGTTCATGAAGATGAACGGCTTGCGGATGTAGTCGCGGTTGCTCTGGTACCCGCCGGGGGCCTTGCCCTTGCGGCTCTCCAGGTCCAGGCACCCCCCGCCGCAGAGGGAGTCGAACAGCTCCGCCAGCGAGGGGTCGAGGCGGCCGAAGACGCGGCGGGTCCGCTCGACGAGCTCCTCGGCGGTCTCGAAGGGGCGCAGCGGGGCGCGGCCCTTGACGTCCACCGCCAGGTCCCACGGGCGGAGACGGTCCACCCCCAGCAGCCGCTGCCTCTCGGCGTTGAGCCGGCGCATCGCCGGGACGACGACCTGCTCAACGCCCTTGGCGAAGGCGTGGCAATCGTCGGGGGTGTAGTCGAAGCGGCGCTTGGCCTTGAAGGCGTAGTCGCGGAAGTTCTGGAAGCCGGCGTTGAGCGCGACCCGGTGGCGCAGGGCGACGAGCCTGTCGAAGATCCCCTCGACCGGCTCGCGGTCCTGCATGCGGCGCTCGGCGACGGCCCGCCACGCCTCCTCCCGGGTGGCGCGGTCGGTCTCCTCCTGGTAGCGGCCCATCTGCGGGAGCGTGCGCTCCTCGCCGCGGAAGGTGACGGTCATGGCGCCGCAGATCGACTGGTACTCCTGGGAGAGCTTGTCGATCTCGGTTTCCAGCGGCACGTTCTCGGGGCGGAAGATCTCGACCCTGGCCCGCAGGTCGCGGAGCAGGACCTCGTAGCGCTCCTGGTCGAGCTCGGCGGCGAAGGGGCTGGCGGCGATCTTCTTGTCCAGCTCGAAGCCCGCCTCCTTCAGGCGCGGGGCCACGTGCTCGACGAAGGCCAGGTACGCCCCGCGGTGCCCCTCGTCGTCGGTGTGGCAGGTCATGTTGATGTACAGCGTCGCCTCGGTCTCGCTGACCTTGGCGTCGAGCTCCGAGCGGTCCATGAGGAGCCGCTCGAGGCAGGCCTTGCACTTCAGGTCGCGGCCGATGAGCTCCCGGTAGAGCGGCTCGAGATTCTCCCACTTGGTGGCGTCCAGCCCTTCGGGCACGTAGTCGGAGGCACGCACGAACTCGCTCAGCATCGGGTAGGGTCCTTCCTGCAGCGGCTGCAAGGCCGGTCGGCCCGCGGTCGGGTCCGCCCGGACCGGGTAGCTTACCGCGCTCGGCCCGCCCCGTCAGTCGGTCCGGTCACATTCCCAGCGGCGCCGCGCCCCCCGCGGCCTGCACGACGAATACCTCGCACTTCCGGCGGTGACGGAGCCGGTACACCTTCCGGATCCGCTCCGCGGCCCCCGGCGCGACCCCGGGCGAGACGGCCGCGACGACGCAGCCGCCGAAGCCCGCGCCCGTCATCCGGGCGCCGAAGACGCCCGGCATGGGCCCGCTTGAATCCCCGGCGAGAGCCTCGACGAATGTGTCGAGCTCGGGGCACGAGACGCCGTACGCCTGGAGCGAGCGGTGCGATTCGAGCATCAAACGGCCGAAGCGGGCGAGTTCACCCGAGCGCAGCGCCGCCGCCGCGTCGGCAACCCGGGCGTTCTCCGTCGCGACGTGCCTCGCGGCCCGGTAGAGGTCCGGACTCAGTGAGGCGGCGCGGCGCTCGACCGTCTCCGGCGTCGCCTCTCGGAGCGAGGCCACGCCGAGCGCGCCCCGGGCCCGCTCGCACGCATCGACCAGGTCTCCGTACGCGCTCGCGCCGAGGGAGTGCCTTACGCGGGTGTCGGCGACGAGGATGGCAACCCCGGGCGGGATCGGGACCGGCTCGGCCGAGGGGAGGGCGAAGTCCATCAGCAGCGCGTGCCCCTCGCGTCCGGCCGCGGCGGCGAGCTGGTCCATGAGCCCGCAGCGGACGCCCGCCCAGCGGTGCTCGGCCCGCTGGCAGAGCCGGGCCTTCTCCAGCGGGTCCAGCGTGATCCCCGCGGCCTGCTCCAGGAGCGTCGCGACGGCGACCTCGAGCGCGGCGGAGCTGGAAAGGCCCGCGCCGATGGGGACGCTGCCGGCGACGGCGATGTTCATCGGGGGGACGCAGTGCCCGGCCTCCTCGAACTCGGCCAGGACGCCGGCGACGTACCGCGACCAGTGCCCCTCTGGGAGCGAGGCCGCGGCCTGCGCCGCGGGGACGACGCGGCTGATCACGGCGAGCTCGTCGAGATCGGCAGCGAGGAGGAGCGCCCCCACTCCCGACCCGGGGACCGCGGGCCGCGCCGGCCCCCCCACTGCCACGCACCAGCGGTCGATGGCCATGGGCAGCGCGAGTCCGCCGGTGTAGTCGGTGTGCTCGCCGATGAGATTGACGCGTCCGGGGGCGCACGCGGCAAGGGTCGGCCGGCCGCCCGCGCGCCGCTCGTACGCCGCGACCGCGGCGGCCAGCACCGCGTCCACCCCGCTCACGAGATCGCCGCCAGCGCCCCTTCGCGCCACCCCGCGATCTCCATCCCCAGCCGCACCAGCACCCAGAGGATCACCTGCGCCAGCACGATCACCAGGGCCACCGTCTTGGTCTTGTTGAACAGCAGCCACACCACCAGCCAGTACGCCGCCCCGGCCAGCGGCCACGCGAGGATCGACACGAGGGTGTACGGCGTCATCCCGACCAGGTGCAGCACGAGCTCGAAGACCGCCATGGCCACGAAGACTCTGGCCGCGGCGAGCTGGACCGCCTCCTCCCCGCCGAATCGCTCCTCGCTGATCCGCGCCGCCGCCGCGACCGCCACCAGGCCCGTCCCCGTGTGCAGCACGACCTCATAGAGCACCAGCAGCACCGACGCGACGACCAGCCACGTGCTCCCGCCCGTCGGCACGCCCATCCCCGCGACGACCATCGCCGCGATGCTGAGGATGCTCCCGGCGATGAGCAGGACCTTCGGGCTCCCCCGCCCCGGCGTGACGAACGGCTCGGCATCCGACTCGTCCGGCTCCTCATCCACGCTCTCGGCGCGGTGCTCGACCTGCCGCACGGTGTTCGCCCGCATGTCGTAGCCGCATTTGAGGCAGACGACGTCGCCGGGGCCGAGGGGGGCGCGGCACTTGGGGCACTGCTCCTCCTCGAGCTCGAGGATCGGCTGGGCCTCGATCTTCGGCTGGGGCTTTTCGGCGTGGCCTTCGGGCGCGGGCTTGGGCGCCGAGGCGGGGTCATCCGCCCCGACCGGCTCCAGCGTCCAGGGCTCGTCGTCCCCCGTGTGCTGCCGCGGCTCATCGCTCATGCCGTGTTCCCGCTTCCTTGCTCCCCCTCGCCCCGGCGTCCCCGGCCCGCCCCTGTCTGATTCGGAGCGGGGCCGTTCGCCTTGCCAGTGGGATCGGCCGACTCCCTCATCGGACGCCAGCCGGCCGCTACAGGATACCCCCGGGTGGGGCCATCCTGTTCCGATAACCCCCGCGATGAACGAACGCGAAGGCTGGGTTGGGGGGGGGTAGGGTGCACAATGGCCGGCATAGAACTCCGTGTACCCCGCGGAGGGCGGTCTATGCCGGGCCGGGTGATCCTCGCCATCGATCAGGGGACGACGGGGTCCCGGGTGATCCTCTTCGACCAGGGGGGCCGGGCGGTCGGGTCGGCGTACGCCGAGTTCGCTCAGCACTACCCAAGGCCGGCCTGGGTGGAGCACGACGCCGCGGAGATCTGGCGGGGTGTGGAGTCGCTCATCCCCCGGGCCCTGGCCGAAGCGGGGCTAACGCCGGGGGACGTCCACGCGGTGGGGATCACCAACCAGCGGGAGACGACCGTCCTCTGGGACCGGGCCACCGGCGAGCCCGTGGCGCCGGCGATCGTCTGGCAGGACCGGCGGACCACCGCGGCGTGCCAGGAACTGATGAAGGCCGGGCACGGCGAGATGATCCGCGAGCGGACGGGGCTGCCGATCGACCCGTACTTCTCGGCCACCAAGCTCGCGTGGATGCTGGAGAAGGGCGGCGGGCTCCGGCGGCGGGCCGAGCGCGGCGAGCTGGCCTTCGGCACGATCGACTCGTGGCTCATCTGGAACCTCACCCGAAGCGCGGGCGCGCCGGCGCACGCGACGGACGTCTCCAACGCCTCGCGGACGATGCTCTTCAACATCCACACCCTGGAGTGGGACGCGGAGATCCTCGAACTGCTCGGCATCCCCGAGGCGGTGCTCCCGGAGGTGAGGCCGTGCGCCGGGGACCTGGGCCGCACGAGCGTCGCGGGGCTGACGGGGGTTCCTGTTGCCGGGGCCGCGGGGGACCAGCAGGCCGCGCTCTTCGGCCAGTGCTGCTTCGATCGCGGCAGCATCAAGAACACCTACGGGACCGGCTCGTTCGCGCTGATGAACACCGGGACCAGGCCCGTTGTCTCGCGCGACCTGGTGACGACCGTCGCCTGGAAGATCGGGGAGGAGCCGGCGGAGTACGCGCTGGAGGGATCGGTCTTCATCGCCGGCGCGGCGGTGCAGTGGCTGCGCGACGGGCTGAGGATCATCGGCTCCGCGGGGGAGACCGAGGCGCTCGCCCGCTCCATCGACTCGAACGAGAACGTCTACTTCGTCCCGGCCCTTGCGGGGCTGGGGGCCCCCCACTGGGACCCGGACGCCCGCGGCGTGCTCGTCGGTCTGACCCGGGGCACGACCCGCGCCCACGTCGCGCGAGCGGCCCTGGAGGCGATCTGCTACCAGTCGCGCGACGTGGTGGACGCCATGCGGGCGGAGTCGAGCCTGGCGATCCCGGAGCTGCGCGCCGACGGCGGCGCCGCGGCCAACGCGTTCCTCATGCAGTTCCAGGCGGACATCCTCGGCGTGCCCGTCGTCGTGCCGCCGGTGGGCGAGACGACGGCGCTGGGAGCGGCGTACCTCGCGGGGCTCGGGTCGGGGTTCTGGACGTCCAAGGATGAGATCGCCGCGCTGTGGCGGCAGGCCGCGAGGTACGAGCCGGCCATGGCCGACGCCGAACGCGACAGGCTCTACGCCCGGTGGCGGAGGGCGGTGGAGCTGTCCAAGGGGTGGGAGCGCTCGCCGTGACGACGATGGACCGGAGGCCGCGCATCCCGGCGAACATCGCCTCCGTCCCGTTCGATCTCATCGTCATCGGCGCCGGCATCAACGGCGCGGGGATCGCCCGCGACGCCGCGCTCCGCGGCCTGCGGGTGCTGCTGCTGGACAAGGACGACGTCGGCGGGGCCACCTCGGCGTGGAACACGCGGCTGATCCACGGGGGGCTGCGGTACCTGGAGTACGCGGAGGTATCGCTGGTCCGCGAGTCGCTCCGGGAGCGGATGACGCTGCTGCGGATCGCGCCGCACCTGGTGCGGCCGCTGGAGCTGATGGTCCCGATCTACCGCCGCTCGGCGCGCGGGCCGTGGACCATCCGGGCCGGGATGCTCCTCTACGACCTGCTCAGCACGGGCGCCTCCATCGGCCGGCACCGGATGCTCCCGTCCGAGGAGGCCGCCGCGCTCGCCCCGGGGCTGGACCGCGGCGGGCTGCTGGGCGCAGCGGTGTACCGCGATGCGCAGGTCGAGTTCGTCGAGCGGCTGGTCCTCGAGAACGCGCTGGAGGCGGCCCTGCGCGGGGCGACCCTGATCACGCACGCCCCCGTGACCCGCATCATCGTCGAGAATGGGGCGGCGGCGGGGGTCGAGTTCACCGACAGCCTGACCGGGGCCAGCCACCGGGCCCACGCCCCGATGGTCATCAACGCGGCGGGCCCCTGGGCGGACCACATCCTGGACGCCCTCGGCACGCCGCCGCTGAAGCGCATGATCGGAGGCACGCGGGGGAGCCACATCGTCGTCGGGCCGTTTCAGGGCGCCCCGCGCGTCGCGCTCTACAGCGAGGCCCGGGCCGATGCGCGGCCGTACTTCATCGTCCCCTGGAACGGCCTGTACCTCATCGGCACCACCGACATCCGCCACGACGCCGACCCCGGCGATGCCCGCGCCACCGAAGCCGAGATCGACTACCTGCTGAGCGAGACCAACGCCGCGATCCCCTCGGCGGGGCTGGGGCGCGGCGACATCCTGCTGACCTACAGCGGCGTGCGCCCCCTGCCGTACGAGCCGGACAAACGGCCCGGGGCGGTGACGCGCCGGCACATCATCCACGACCACGGCGGCGACCCGTCACCCGTCCGAGGGCTCGTCTCCGTCATCAGCGGCAAGCTCACGACCTACCGCTCGCTGGCCGAGGAAGTGGTCACGCTCGTCTTCGAGAAGCTCGGCTGCGACGACCCCGGCTGCACGACCGCGGCCGTACCCCTCCCGGGGGCCCGGGCCAATCCGCTGGAGCGCTACTGCCGCGAGTTCCACCACGAGTTCACCCTCCCGCCGGAGGTGTGCGGGCGGCTGCTGCGGATCTACGGCTCGCGCGCCGGGCTGATCGGCCAGCTCGTCGAGCGCGACCCCGCGCTGGGCGTGCGGCTCCCCGGGGCCGCGCCGGCGGTGGCCGCGGAGGTCGTCCACGCGATCAAGCGCGAGCACGCCGCGACGCTCACCGACGTGCTCGCGCGGCGGATGCTGCTGGCCCTGTCTCCCGACCGGGGCCTGCCGGCGCTCGCCTCGGCCGCGGCCGTTGCGGCGACGGTCTGGCCCCGGGAGAAAGTCGAGGCGGAGGCGCGGGAGTACGAACGGTTCGTGCGCGAGACGACCGGCGTGCCCGACACGCTCGCGCCGGCCTGAGCGGCGGTCACCGCACGATCAGGGCCCGCGGCGAGACGAGCAGCACCGGCTCGTCCCGCAGCAGCGACAGCGCCTCGAGCTGCTCGCGGATCTGCGCCCACGCGCCCGCGCCCAGCGCCTGCTCGACGAGCGCGGGCAGGTCCGCCAGCAGCCCGCCGGTCGGCCGCGGCCCGGAGGCCATCATGAAGCCGCCGAACATCTCCTGGAGCAGCTCCTCGAAGCTCTTGGGGCCGGGGTAGTCCAGGACGTCGTACTTCCCGGCGTTGAGCCCGAGCGAGGCGGCCATGTCCGTGATCGCGTCGGTGAGCGTCCCCACCTGGTCGGCCATCTTCAGCTCGACGGCCCGCCCGCCGGTGAACAGCCGCCCCTCGGCGGTCTTGGAGAGGTCGATCCCCGTGCGCCCCGCGGCGACGCGCGAGGCGAAGAGGTCGTAGATCTCCGTCATCTTCGAGCGGATCATCGCCCGCTCCTGGTCGGTCCAGGCGGCCGTCGGGTTGAGCATCCCCGCCATCGGGCCGCGGCCGCGGCCGACGACGTTGACGTGCAGCTTCTCCAGCAGCCCGCCCATGACGACCTTGCCGCCGACGACGCCGATCGAGCCCACGATGCTCGAGGGGTTCACGTAGATGCGGTCGCCGGAGACGGCGATGTAGTACCCGCCGCTGGCCGCCATCGACCCGACGCTGACCCACACCGGCTTCCTGGCCGCGACGCGCTTGACGCCCTGCCAGATCACCTCGCTGGCGATCGCCGAGCCGCCGGGGGAGTCGATGCGGAGGATCACGCCCTTGATCAGGTCGTTGTCCTCGATCTCGGCCAGGGCGCGGCGGATCGTGCGGCTGCCGACGGAGGCGCCGCCGGTGAGCCCGGCGGGCTTGGAGTCGCCGTCAACGATCGCGCCGTCGATGTGGACCAGGGCGATGGTGTCGCGCTTGGGCTTGTTCTCCGGCGTCTTGGAGAGGGCGCTGAAGATGGCGAAGGGGTTGCTCTCGGCTTTGCTCCGGGCGGCCTTCGCGCCCAGCGTCTTCCACGCCACGTCGCCGCCGTAGGCCGCGTCGATGTGGCCGTCCACCTCGGGCCAGTCGAGCTCGGCGTCGATGAGCCCCGCGGCGACGGCGTCGTCGCCCATGGCCATCCACGCGTTCTGCATCGCCGCGTCGAGCTGCTCGTCGGTCAGGCCCCGCCCCTGCTTGATGCGGTCGCGCATCGCGCCGTAGAGGCCGTCGAGCAGCCCCTCGATGTTCTCGTTCCACTGCGGGCTCGGGGCGCTGCGGGCCATCGGCTCGCTCGCGCCCTTGTAGTCGCCGACCTGCACCATGTCGGCCCGGATGCCGGCCCAGGCGAGGGTGTCGGCGAGGTACATCTCCGTCATGAACATGCCGGGGAAGGAGACGGCCCCGCCGGACTGAAGGATCACCTCGTCGGCCGCGGCGCCGAGCATCAGCTCCGCCGGGCCGAACATCTCGGCGTACAGGTGCACCTTCTTCCCGGCCTCGCGGGCGCGGGCGATGGCCTGGGCCAGCTCCTCCACCTGCGTGGAGTTCAGCTCCGCATCCTTGAGGCGGATGACCAGCCCGGGCATCTCCGCCGACGCCGCGGCCGAGTTGATCAGGGCCACCGTCTCTCGCAGCGTCCGATCCCCCGAGTTCGGGCTGAGCCACGCGAACGGGTTGGGCCGGTCGGAGAGGGAGCCCTCGATCTCAATGAAGGCGACGGTCGGGTTCCTGGCCTGCGTCGCCTCGGGCGCTGCGCGGCCGACGGAGGAGAACGTAAGGCCGACGATCGCGGCCGCGACAAACGCGCCAAACCGGTTCGAGCGTGAGAACATGTGCAACCTCGCCAGTGGATTCCCGACCATCAATCTCATCCCGCGGCCGCCGCGCGACGCCCCCACCCCCCTACTCCCCCACTCCGGCCAACCAGCCGCGACGCGTCGGGTTGCACCGGCGCGGGGCTCGGGAAGGGTACGCCACGGCGGGGCGTCAGCCGTACCCGAGCTCCTCAAGATCGTCCTCATCGAGCCCGAAGTGGTGCCCGAGTTCGTGGAGAAGGGTGATTCGGATCTCCTCGTACACCTCGTCGTCCTCGGGCCCCCCGGAGCGGGAGGCCGCGGAGGACTCGATCCAGGCACGCGCCCCCTCCTCGCCCAGCGCAAGGGTGAGGATTCCCTCGCGGAAGAGGTGGACCTGATCCGGGAGCCGCCCCCCCTCGGTCTCAACGCCGCGCTCGGTGAGCGCAACCCCGGTGTGCAGGCCGCAGAGATTCAGTCCGTCCTCGCCGGGCTGGAGGGTCCCCTCGCGCCGGAGGTCCTCGATCATCGCCGGCGTGGGGCGGTCGAGGACGACGACGGGGATCTCGTCGAGCAGCGCATGCACGTGCGGCGGCAGGGCGTCGATCGCGTCCTGGAGGAGTGCATCGAAACGGTCGCGTGCGGCGTCGTTCATGCCGTGCCGCCCCCGCTCACGCCGGCGCCGCCGCCGATCCCCTCCGGCGCGGCGGGGCCCGCGGCCGACTCCGGGGTGTGCGGTTCGAGCAGGTCCCGCAGCGTCGGAGAGGGCACGCGGAGGGCCCGGGTGATCCGGACGCTGTCGATGACCGCGCCCGCAAGGCCCAGGGTGAGCAGCGCCGATCCCGTCGCGACCAGCCCGATGGCGATCAGCGCGGGGATCGCGGCGATCGACCGCGTCGCATCCGCGGAGCACAGTCCGACCAGGTCGCCGGCGGCGGCGACGGCCGCGGCGACGGCGATGGCCGCGAGCGTCTGCCGGTCCACGCGCCCCTGGCGGAGCGCCAGCGACCTGGCCACCAGCACGCGGGCGTTGAACCGAAGCCCCAGGACGATCAGGACGATCAGCCCGTCGGCGGCGATGCGGAGGCCGACGATGTCCGGCGGCGACGCGACGCCGCGGAGATACCCGGTGATGGCCCCGGTGTCGGCGGTGTGCCCGAGGCGCCACAGGACCCACGCCAGCGGGACATAGAGAAGGACCGCCCCCGCCGCGGCGGCGATGTGCGCCCGCCGCAGCCCGCGGTGCGGCGCCACCAGCGCGAGCGCCCCGAGCCCGGAGAGGAGCACGAGCGTCACGATCGGGCCGGAGAGGTCCGGGTGCGAAGGGCGGGCCGAGACGGCCATCTCCGCGATCTCGACGAACTGCGGCAGCCAGGCCATCAGCGCGGCGGCGAGCGCGGCGGCGGTCCAGAGGATCAGGCCCGTGGCGACCAGCGTGGGCCTGCGGATCGGCTGCAGCTCGCTGGCGAGCGGGTCCACGACGGAGAGGATCGTGGCGCGGACCGGCGTGCCGCACTCCGGGCAGTCGGAGCGGATCGAGAGGCCGCGGAGGCTGTACCGGCACACCACGCACGGGAGGTCGCCGCCGAGGCTGCGGTCCAGGGGCAAGGGCTCGGCGCCCGGCCCCGGCCCGGGCCGGGGCGCTGCCCGCCCCTCCCCGGTGCGGCGGTGTGCATCCGATCCATGTGACGCCATCGAGGCTTAAGCCTAGCGTCGCGCCGCGATGTTCGGGAGATTGTGGATGACCGTGCGCCGGCGCGGCGCCCGAGCGGCCGCCGCGGGGCCGTATACTCGCCGACTCCCCGGGCGGTCCGGTCCGCCCCGAAGCCATCGGAGAGCCCAAGCGCATGACGGACCCGTACACCCAGGTCGGCAGGCTCCGCGACAGCATCACCAGCGTCTTCCTCGGGAACCCCGAGGCGGTGGACCGGCTGATCTGCTGCCTGCTGGCGCGGGGGCACGCGCTGGTGGAGGACGTGCCGGGCGTGGGCAAGACCGTGCTCGCCCACGCGCTGGCGCGGAGCGTGGACTGCACCTTCTCGCGGATCCAGCTCACGCCGGACCTGCTCCCGGCGGACATCCTGGGCGTCTCGGTCTTCAGCCGCGAGACGCAGACCTTCCAGTTCAACAAGGGCCCGCTGTTCGCTCACATCGTCCTGGCGGACGAGATCAACCGCACCCCGCCGCGGACCCAGACCGCGCTGCTGGAGGCGATGAGCGAGTCGTCGGTGACGGTGGACGGCCGGACGCACCAGCTCGAGCAGCCGTTCATGGTCGTGGCGACGCAGAACCCCTCCGAGTTCGAGGGGACGTACCCGCTTCCGGAGAACCAGCTCGACCGCTTCCTGATGCGCTTCAGCCTCGGCTACCCGTCGGCGGAGGACGAGGCGAGGATCCTCGACGTCCGACCGGCCGAGCACGCGCTGCGCGAGCTGACGCCGGTGATGACCGCGGCCGAGACGCTCGAGCTGCAGCGCCTGGTTGACGGCGTGCGGCTGGACCGCTCGCTGGTGGACTACATGATCGCGCTGGCCAACGCGACGCGCACCAGCCCGGACCTGCGCCTGGGGCTCTCCCCCCGCGGCTCGCTCGCGCTGGCGCAGGCGACGCGGGCGACGGCGGTGCTGCGCGGGCGCGACTACGCAGTCCCCGAGGACGTCCTCTGGAACGTCTCGCCGGTGTGCGCGCACCGGATCATCGGCTTCGGCGGCGCGGGAGCCGGGGGGGCCGAGGCGATGCGCCAGGCCGACGCCATCCTCACCCGCCTGCTCGATTCGATCCCGAGCCCGGCGTAAGACGCACGCCGATCCGCCGGCGCGACACGAAAGGAGCCACCCCATGCCCCGCATGGTCCGCCACGACCTCAACGGCCCCATCAAGATCGAGCCGCAGAGCAAGCCCATCTGGGTCTGCGGCTGCGGCCTCTCCGCCAAGTTCCCGTTCTGCGACGGCACGCACAAGGCGTGCGTGAACGAGCCCGTCGGCGTGGTCTCCGTCTACGGGCCGGACCGCCGAACCATCGTCGAGGTCAGGCCCGATGAGCCGCCGCCGGCGCAGACCGAGGGCGCGGACGCGCCGGCGCAGGGGAGCTGACCAGAGCGCCGATTGTCAGGATTCGCCCGCGAAGCCGCGCATCACCAGCCGGCCGGGAGCGAGACGTTCCCCTCGGCGCGGCGCCGCGTCTCGGCCGCGAGCGCCTCGGCGGCGCGCAGGTCGCGGAGCCGCTCGTCGTCGCGTCCCGGCAGGAGCGGGTCGATCGCCTCGCCCACATCCGAGCGGCCGGGGACCGGGCGGTCGATGGCGAACTCCCCGCCGGGGATCCGCAGGCGGCTGACCCAGTGCCCCGCGGCGGTGTGCTCCACGCCGCTGGCCGCGTAGTCGGGCATCCAGTACGCGCCGTCCACCAGGTAGCTGAAGCGGTGCTCGCCGGGATCGACCGGGAGGTCAACGGACCACCACCCGTCCTCGTCGCGCTGCATGAAGACCGGGGAGGCCTGCCAGTCGGTGAAGTCCCCGATCAGTTCGACACAGCCGGCGTGGGGCAGGTAGATGCGGAAAGCCGCGGCCCCATCCCGAGTTAGCGTCACCATGAACGGCGCTCCTTCGCGTTGCGTGTGCCTTCATCCCTAAGCACGGGTCAAGGTAGCACTCACGGCCGCGCCATACAAGACTCGTGTTCTGAAACATCACTTACCATCGTGCTCATCGCGCGACGGCCCGGCCCGATCGACCGATTTGTTTGCAGTCGGCGCACCGTCCCCAGGGTCCGGCTGGCAGCACGGGGCGACGTTGCACCCGCACCGGGCGCACTGGCCGTGCCCGTGCACCCACACCAGCGCCAGCGGCCAGGCGCCGCACGCCGCGCAGCGCTCGGCCGACCCGCCGCAATCGCTCGGCTGCGCGCTCACGCCCCGCTCTCCGCGCCGCCCCGAGCCCGCTCCGCCGCGCGGGCCAGCGCCGCGACCCGCGCGTGGTCGAGCTCGTTGCGCCACACCCCGCCCTGCTTGCACGCCGAGCCGACGATCAGCGCATCGGCGTGCTCGAAGAGCGCGGCGACGGTCTCCGGCGTCACCCCGCTGCCGACGAGCACCGGCAGCGGCACCGCCCCCCGCACCGCCGCGACGTCGCTCGCCTCCGCCGGCCGCCCCGTCGCCGGGCCGGTGACGATCACGCCGTCGGCCCCGAAGAACTCGGCGGCCCGGGCCGCCTCCGCGACGGAGACGTCCGCCGTGATCGCGTGCGAGGCGTGCTTCTTCTTCACATCGCACAGCACCCGGATGTGGTCGGCGCCGATGGCGCGGCGGTACCGCAGCAGCGGCCCCGCCTCCGCCCGCTCCAGCAGCCCCTCGTCCGCCACGTGCGCGAAGACGAAGTTCTCCACGCGCACGAACGAACCGCCGCAGGCCAGCGCGACCGCCAGCGCCTCCTGGCTCCCCCCGCTGAGCACCTGCACCCCGAGCGGAACGGACCCGAGCCCGACCCTGGCCAGCTCCTGCCGCACCGCGAGCCCCGCGGCCGTCATCGCCGCGACCACCTCCGGCCCCTGCCGCCCGTGCACGTAGGGCCGGTCGTGCATGTTCTCGATCATCACCGCGTCGAACCCCGCCTCGGCGAGGATCCTCGCCTCCCCCGCGGCCTTGCAGGCGATCTCGCCGATGGTCAGCGACGACGCGGGCGCCCCCGGCAGGGCGCGGAGGTGCACCATGCCGATCATCGCTTTGGATCGCGCCCACGGCATCGGGCGGGCTGCGGCTTCGAATGGTTCAGGCACGGCGGACTCCAGACCCGGTTCCCCACATCACCCCCGCGCATGGGATAGGCTACGCCCATGCAAACCCGAGCGGCGACGGCAGCAGCCATGACCACGATCCCCACGCCCCTGGGCGAGATGGTCGCCGCGGCCGCCGAACAGGGCGTCTGCCTCCTTGAGTTCAATGATCGGTCCTCGCTCCCGCGAGAGCGGGTGGAGCTCGAGTCGCTCATCGGCGGTCCGCTGGTCCCCGGCGAGCACGAGCACTTGGCCCTCTTGCGGCGCGAGCTCGAGGAGTACTTCCGCGGCGAGCTGCGCGCCTTCACCGTGCCGATTTGGACGCCGGGGACGCCCTTCCAGCAGCGCGTCTGGCGGCGGCTGCTGGGGATCCCCTACGGCCGGACCGAGTCGTACGAGCGCATCGCCATCGACATCGGCTCCCCCGGCGCGCAGCGGGCCGTCGGCCGCACCAACGGCCAGAACCGCATCGCGATCGTCGTCCCGTGCCACCGCGTGGTCGAGAAGAGCGGCGCCCTCCGCGGCTACGGCGGTGGGCTGCACCGCAAGCAGTTCCTCCTCGACCTCGAGCGTGGACAGTCGGGAGCGGGCACCCTCTGGGAGGGCCCCGCCCCCGTGGATCGGAGCGTCTAGGCGAATCGGGCCACCGGCGACCGGGGCGCGGCCTCGCCGAACGCCCGCCAGCGGATCCGGTCGATCCGCGCGATCACCGATTCGGGGCAGCACATCGGCGCCGCCGCGGCCGCCGCCTCGAAGGCGTGGCGGCTGACCAGCAGCGCGACCGGGTGCAGCGGCGTCGGCCAGCCGGCGATCCCCGCGGCCGCGAGCGCCCGCAGCGCGGCCCGGTCCGCCCGCCGGAGCCGCAGCCGCCGCGCCATCTGCCGCAGCGCCAGGTCCGCGGGGTCCATCCTCGCGGCCACCCGGCGCTGGTACAGCACCATCCCGGCTACCACCACGGCCACAACGAGAACCAGCAGCGCAACCGTCACCCCCGACACGGGGGAAGCCGAGCCCTCGCCGACGGGGTCGGCCTCGCTGGTCACGAGGTAGACGGGCGCGATCGGCTCCGCCGCGGCAGGCGTCGGCGTGGTCACGGCGACACCTCCGCGGGATGTTCCGCCTCAAGCCTCGCCGCGGCACGCGAGGTCCAGTCCGACCGGAAGCGGGCCATCAGGGCCACGGCGCACCGCCCCGCCCGGACGCGCACCGCCGGCTCCGGGTCTTCGCGGACGAGGCCGGATACGCGCCGGGCGATCTCCCCCCAACCGTCCCGCAGCCCCTCCGGCGCGACCCGCTCGGCCAGCCACAGGCCGGCGATGCGGTGCATCGGCCGATCGTCGCCCAGCATCGACCCGAGCCCGGCAACGTCCGCCGCACCCGCCCCGCCCGCGGCCGTCCCGATCAGGAAGCCCCCGCGAAGCGCCCCGGCGCGGACGCGGTGGTGCTCCCGCTCCGACCTGAACTCCGCGGCCAGCGAACCGATGCGCGACCTCGCCGAATCGTCCGTCCCCGCCCAGCGGGCGCGTCGCACCAGCGCATCGAGCGCGTTGGCGCGGACGCGGTCATCGGGCGCCCCCAGCAGCGCGTGCAGCGCATCGAACGACGATGCGCTCGAAAGGTGCGCCAGCGCCGCCGCGGCCGTCGCCGCACGCCGCCCCTGGTGCCCCGCCGCCTGCAGGACCGAGAGCAGCTCGATCTCGACCTCCGCGACGATGCCGAGGTCCACCGCGAGCCTCGCGGCGGCGACCGACGCGGCCTCGTCGCCCGAGGTCAGCCGTCCCCGCACCTCCACCAGCACGCGCCCGGGATCGCGGCGCAGCAGGTCGCGCGCCGCCAGCCGGGAGCGAGCGTCGCCCATGAACAAATCGGCGCCGTCGATCCGGACCTCCCGCCCCAGCCGCCGAACCGCCGCGTGCGGCGAGCGGCGCAGCCCCTTCGCGGCCGCGTCGAGCGGCGGCTCCGGCGTACGGCCGATCCGCCGCCATGGAGCTACCGCGAGCACGGCGCTGCGGGCGCACCGAACATCGGCGTCGAAGCACAGGTCCAGCACGAACGGCAGCACCATCGGCCGGCGCGCTGCCCCCGCCCGGACCAGCCTGTAGCGGACCCGCGGCGAGGGGCCGCTCAGCAGCCGCGAGGCCAGCCGGTCGAGTTCGGCCGGGCGAACACCCGCTGCGCCGAGGATCAACGGCGCCGCGGCCCGCTCTGCCTCGCCGTCGGCCACATCCGCGGCCGCCACGACGATCGGCTCGAACACGGCCGCCCCCCCACCCCGGGCCGCGAGCCGGCGCAGACCCGCCGCACGGTGCGGGTGCGCGATCAGGTGGCCCAATCCGAGCAGTTCGCCCCAATCCGAGTTCGGCTCCGCCCCATCTCCCCGCTGGATCCGGTCCAGGCACGCCGGCGCAAGCGGCGGGTGACGCAGCAGCCGCCACGCGTCACCCACGCTCACCGTCCGCGGCGAACGGCGGATCATCTGCCGCGCCGCCCCGTGGATCGGGTGCGACTCATCCGCGAGGATGGCCCGCAGCGGCCCTCCCGGCGACGGCGCCGCCGGCCCGGCGAGGAGCCGCAGCACGGCGATCACCGCCGCGGCGGATCGGGTCCCCTCGTACTCCTCCGCGGCGTGCGTGACCGCGGCCTCCGCCGAGTCCCACCACGCTCTCGTGCCCTCTCTCACCGCCCGGACCGCCAGATCGATCAGCGCCGCCTCCGCCGCCCCGCGGACCTCGTCATCCCGATCGCGGATCAGCGGCGCGAGCCGGTCGGCGAGGGCGACGTCGGGCACGTCCGCCGCGAGCCGCGCCAGCGACACCCGGAACGGGGTATGCGTCTTCTCCGCCAGGAGTGCGGCGATCTCGCCCCATCGCCCGATCGACGCATCTTGCAACCGCTCCCGCGCCGGCGCGGACAGCCTCGTCCAGCACCCGGCGAGCGCCGCGAGGGAGGCGGCCTCCGGCCGGCGGGCGGCCAGGTCGAGCAGTTCGCCGGCAAGGGCGTCGAACTCCCCCTCGCCCGCCACCGGCAGAGCGGCGGCAATCGCCCCGGCGCGGGCGCGCGGGGCCAGCCCCCTGAGGGAACGCACCTGACTCCGAAGCGACCTGCGCAGCATGACACCCCACTTCGCACGGCTCTGCGTCACAAACGGACCCCTAAATCAAAATCGGCGCAACCGACAGGAAACTGCCGGGAACCACGACTTCTGGGGTCGGCGAATAAGGGTTATCGAACAGGTTGTGCCGGAATCTTGGAAGAAGGGGATTGAGCGGAAATGAGTGTCCGCTAGTATGGACCCGGACCGCCATGGAGGTCGGTCTGTTCGGGTCCGAGACGGATCTCGGCCGAGAAATTTGCCCCCAATCGCACGGAAACCACCTCAACCGCTTGGAGCGGACAGCGTAAGGACAGGGCGATGAACCTCCATGTGAAGCCGATCAGCCTTCAGACCTGCCAGCTCATCCTCTACCGTCGCGCCCTGCACCCCGAGCTCTTCAGTCTGAAAGGACGGCGTTCGGTCCGTCACGGGCTGTACGAGCTTGAGGCGTGGGTCATGCCCGCGGCCCACATGTTCCGCTTCACCCATCAGGGCTTCAGCGCCTGCGAGCTGGTCACCTTCCAGGAGGACGGGCTCCCGACCGAGGGGGCGGTCACGACCTTCCCCTGCGCCGGCGAGCACGAGTACGAGCACCGTTTCGAGCTCGAGCGCGTCAACTACATGTCCACCGTCCAGACCGAGACGCTCAGCGAGAACCTCTACAACGCCACCTACCAGGAGATGCTCGAGTTCGGCGCCGAGACCAGCGCCCTGGTTCATAAGTGGTCCGACCCCGACGGCGGCCGGTGCATGTCGATGGTGGACATCCAGCGCTACAGCAAGGAGATCCACGCCCAGACCTACCACCTGGTCGCCCAGGGCGGCTTCGTCCTCCGGACGCAGACGATCTTCGAGCACCGCTGATCCCCCCTCCCCCCCTCCCCCCCTTCCCTCGCCCCGTGGCACGGGCTTCCTATCCGTGCTCTCTTCCCCTCCTCATCCTCCTGCACCTCTTCCTCACCCCGGTTCACTTCCAGACCGATATCCTCCCCGATTGATCCGGCCTCCCCGGCCGGTATCGTTCCACTGACCATGGCACGCGCACCGCACACCGCGATTCGAATTAGCCGGCCCCGCTGAGGGCCCGGCTGCGATGCGCTCCGTGGGGGAGGGGTTCCACAGCACAGCGCACGAGCGAGCCGGCCGCGGCGGGGCCCTTCCCTGAGCCGCCGTTCTCCTTTGCCATACCATCCGCGTCCCTCCCGGACCCTCCGGGGGGGCCTGTGCGGGCCACCGGGCCCCCCGGCCGCCCCCTCTTTGAGACCCCCCATGAGCACCCCGACCTCCCCCGAGCACGCCCCCCAAGCCGCCAGCCCCAAGGCCGCCGACGCCAAGGGGTACAAAGCCACACTCAACCTCCCCAAGACCTCCTTCCCCATGAAGGCCAACCTCGTGCAGAACGAGCCCGCCAGCCTCAAGCGCTGGTCGGCGATGAACCTGTACGAGAAGACCCGCGAGGCCCGGCGCGGCGCCCCGGCCTTCCTCTTCCACGACGGCCCTCCCTACGCCAACGGCTCGATCCACCTCGGGCACCTGATGAACAAGTGCCTCAAGGACTTCGTCGTCCGCACCAAGACCATGGCCGGGATGGACACCCCGTACGTCCCAGGCTGGGACTGCCACGGCCTGCCCATCGAGCACAAGGTCATGATGGAGCTTGTCGAGAGCAAGAAGATCGACAAGCTCCGGACGCTCGAGGAGGGGCAGCAGCGCATGGCCGTGCGGCGCGAGTGCCGCGCGTCGGCCGAGAAGTTCGTGAAGCTGCAATCGACGCAGATGCAGCGACTGCTCACCCTCGCCGACTACGCCCACCCGTACCTGACCATGAGCCCGGAGTACGAGGGGGCGACGCTGGAGGTCCTCGCCGGGCTGCTGGAGCAGGGCCTGGTCTACCGCGCCCTCAAGCCGGTGCACTGGTCCATCGCCAACCAGACCGCCCTCGCCGAGGCCGAGCTCGAGTACGAGGATCGCGAGGACATCTCCGTCTACGTGGACTTCGAGGCCCTCGACGCCGACGCCGTCTACGACGCCCTCGGCCTCCCGCCGCACGCGGAGGACGAGGATGAGGACGGGGCCGCGGAGGGCGAGCCCGCCAAGGCCAGGGCGACCCCCGGCCGCCGCCCCAACCAGCGCCCCAGCTTCATGATCTGGACCACGACGCCGTGGACTCTCCCCGCCAACGTCGGCGTGGCGGTGAACCCGAAGAACCAGTACGCGCTGGTCTACGTGGACGGCAACGTCACGGTCATGGCCGCGGAGCTGGTCGAGAAGGTCACCAGGCAGGCGAGGGCCGAGGAGGTCGTCGTCCTCGCCACGGCGCCCGGCGACCGGCTCGTCGGCCTGCGCTACCGCCACCCCTTCGTCACCAACCCGCCCCCCTGCGGCCTGGGCCGCGAGTGCGACGAGGCCAAGCTCTGGTCCATCGTCCCCGCCGACTACGTCACCCTCGAGGACGGCACCGGCCTGGTCCACACCGCCCCCGGCCACGGCGAGGAGGACTTCCAGACCGGCCTCCGCGAGGGGCTGCCGATCTACAACCCCGTGCGGGGCGACGGCGTCTACGACGACACCGCCCCCGAGTGGCTCCGCGGCGTCCTCGTCTGGGACGCCAACAAGAAGGTCACCGAGTGGCTCCGCGCCTCCGGCCACCTCTTCTACGACCATGTCTTCACCCACTCCTACCCCCACGACTGGCGCTCCAAGACCCCGACGATCTTCCGCTGCACCGAGCAGTGGTTCGTCTCGGTGGACGGCGGCCACGGCGCGAAGGTCAACCTGCGCCAGATGGCCCTCGACGCCACCGCGCCGGGATCGGCGGAGAGCGTGAGGTTCGTCCCCGAGTGGGGCCGCAACCGCATGCGCGGCATGCTCGAGTCGCGCCCCGACTGGTGCATCTCGCGCCAGCGCTCCTGGGGCCTCTCCATCCCCGCCTTCTTCACCCCCGAGGGCGCGTGCCTGATGACCCCCGCCAGCGTCCGCGCCGTCGCGAAGGTCTTCCGCGAGAAGGGCTCCGACGCCTGGTTCACCGACTCGCCGGCCGAACTGCTCAAGCACTACGACCCCGCGAGCGACCCGGACGCCGCGCCGCTCCGCTCCGCGCTTTCGCCCGAGGGGATCGCCAGGCTCACAAAGGGCCAGGACATCCTCGACGTCTGGTTCGAGTCCGGCTCCTCCTGGAACGCCGTCCTCCGCGAGCGGAACCTCGGCTACCCCGCCGAGCTCTACCTCGAGGGCTCCGACCAGCACCGCGGCTGGTTCCAGCTCTCCCTCCTGCCCGCCCTGGGCGTCACCGGCCGCCCGCCGTTCAAGACCTTGCTCACCCACGGCTTCATGGTGGACAAGGACGGCCGCAAGATGTCCAAGAGCATCGGCAACACCCTCGAGGTCGAGGACCTGCTCAAGGACTACGGCGCGGACGTCTGCCGCTGGTGGGTCGCCTCGCTCAGCTACGAGAACGACGTGAAGGTTGACCGCTCCTTCTTCGACGTCGCCGGCGAGAGCTACCGCAAGGTCCGCAACACGCTGCGCTTCATGCTCAGCAACCTCTACGACTACGAGCCCGCCGCCGCGGCTCCCGCCGCCGCGCCGACGTCCCTCGACGCCTGGGTCCTCGGCGAGTACGACCGCCTCGCCCGCGAGGTCATCGCGGCGTACCACGCCTACGAGTTCCGCGAGGCCCACTCCCGCCTCTACGACTTCTGCAACCACACCCTCTCGGCGGTCTACCTCGCCGCCACCAAGGACCGGCTCTACTGCGACAAGCCCGACTCGGCCCGGCGCCGCCGCACCCAGACGACGCTCTGGTCGCTCACCGACGGCCTCTGCCGCCTTCTCGCCCCGCTCCTGCCGCACACGGCGGACGAGGCGTACCGCGCCCTGCACAAGGTCGATCCCGCCGACACCGCGACCTGCGTCCACCTCCAGACCTACATCGAGTCCTTCGGCGTCACGCCGGATGACGCCTGGCCGAAGGTCTTCCAGGTCCGCGAGGCCGCGATGCGGGCCTTGGAGCGGGCCAAGGCCGACCTGGGCGTGGAGAACCCCCTCGACGCCGGCGTCGTCCTCCCCGACCCCGACGGCGCCCTCGCCCGGTTTGACCCGGTGGACCTGGCCGACCTCCTCGGCGTCAGCCGGGCCGCGGCCGACCCCGGCGCCAAGGAGATCACCATCCAGGACCTCCGCGACCAGCCCCGCTGCGAGCGCTCCTGGAAGCGGGACGCCACCGTCAAGCAGCGCAGCGACGGCGGCTGGCTCACGGACCGGGACGCAGAGGCGGTCGGCGTCCAGTAACGCGCACCACGTTTCCGATCTCCGACACCCGCCCGCTCCGCGCGGGCGGGTGTTTTTCATTGGCAACGCCCCGGCTGTCGCATCCCCGCAACATTCCCTTCAGTTCTCCCGCGCAGCGGTCGATCCCACGCAACATGACCCCCCCACCACCGGACGACCGCGTCCCCGCGCCCGTGCTGCGCCGGCAGGACGCCGCCTCCGCCTCGCCCCCCGACGGCGCCGACGCCCCCTTCGCCGCCGCCAGGCTCTCCGCGCTCACGCACGAGCTCGCCAACCTCCTCGACGGCTCCATGCGCTGCCTGGGCCTGGCGCAGCGCTCCCTCGGCGCATCCCCAGAACGCGGCGCAGCCGCCGCGGCCAGCCCCGAACTCGCCCGCCGCCTCGACACCGTCCACGCCGCCCTGACCCAGATGGCCGAGCTCGTCCGCTCCGCGATGGCCGGCGTCGGGCCCGATGCCCGCCTCGGCCGCCGCCCCGGCCTCGTGGATGCCTGGTCCCTCGACGACGCCCTCCGCCACGCGGCGGAGGTCATGACCCCCATCGCCCACGACGCCGGGATCACCATCTCCCTCGACATCGACCCCGGCGCGGGCTCGACCCGCTGCGGCGCGATCTACGCCCCCGTCGCCGCGGCGGTCCGCAACGCCGTCGAGTCGATCCAGCGCACCGGTCGCGGCCGCGGCCACATCTCCATCACCGCCCGCGTCGCCCCCTCCGAGGCCGACCGCCCCACCCCCACGATCATCATCGAGATCGCCGACGACGGCGCGGGCCCCCCGCCGCTCCCGGCCGGGGAGGAGGGCCGCGTCTTCGACCTCGGGTTCACGACCAAGTCCGCCCGCGGGCCGCGCCGGCGCGCCACCGACCCGGCCGCGGGGATCGGCCTGGCGATGGTCCGCGATGTCGTCGCCTCCCTCGGCGGTAGCGTTCGGCTTCAGGCCCGCCCCGAGGGGGGCGCGGTCCTCCGCATGAGCTACCCGATGAAGGCCGGGTGCACGAAGAAGAAGCCGGGAGGGACCGAGCATTGCTGAGCGAGCAGTCCGGCTCGGCGGAGTCGCAGCGGGCGCGTGTGCTGGTGGTCGATGACGACCCCATCGCCGCGGAGAGCCTCGCGGAGTTCCTGCACGCCGAGGGGCACCTCGCGGCCACCGCCTTCAACGCGGAGGAGGCCCTCGCGGCCCTCTCCCAGACCGGCGGCGCGGGCCGCGGCGGGCCCTTCAACATCGTCATCAGCGACGTCTCCATGCCCGGCATGGGCGGCCTCGAGCTCCTCCGCCGCATCGGCAGGGAGCACCCCGGCGTCGTGGTCATCATGCTCACCGGCTACGGGACGATCGAGTCCGCCGTCGAGGCGGTGCGCCTCGGCGCGGTGGACTACCTCACCAAGCCGGTGGTGGACAGCGAGCTGCGCCTGGCGATGGAGCGCGCCGTCCGCCAGCAGGCCCTCGTCGCCGAGAACGCCGCCCTTCGCGGCCAGCTCGACGACCGCTACGGCCTCGACTCGATCGTCGGCTCCGACCACCGCATGCTCCGGATCTACGACCTGATCGAGGCCGTCGCCCCGAGCAAGACGACCGTGCTGATGACCGGCGAGAGCGGCACCGGCAAGAGCCTCATCGCCCACGCCATCCACCGCCGCTCGCCGCGGAAGGACCGCCCCTTCGTCGAGATCTCCTGCGGCTCGATCCCCGAGACGCTCCTGGAGAGCGAGCTCTTCGGCCACGCCAAGGGGGCCTTCACCGGGGCGTACGTGGACAAGATCGGCAAGTTCCTCGCCGCCGACGGGGGGACGATCTTCCTCGACGAGATCAACTCCGCATCGCCGGCGATGCAGCTCAAGCTCCTGCGCGTGCTGCAGGAGCGGCGGTTCGAGCCCGTCGGCTCCACCCGCACGATCGACGTGGACGTCCGCGTCGTCCTCGCCAGCAACCAGCCCCTGGAGCGCCTCGTCGCCGAGGGGCAGTTCCGCCAGGACCTCTACTACCGCATCAACGTCGTCAAGATCGAGCTGCCGCCGCTGCGCGAGCGCACGGGCGACATCCCGCTCCTGGCCGACCACTTCCTCCGCAAGCACGCCGCCGAGCTCGGCAAGCAGCTCGCCGGATTCACCCCCGGCGCGATGGATGCGCTGCGCCGCTACGCCTACCCCGGCAACATCCGCGAGCTGGCGAACATCGTCGAGCGGGCCGCGGTCCTCTGCCGCGGCCAGACGATCACCGAGGCCGACCTCCCCCCCCACCTCCTCGACGACAATGTTCCGGGCATCCTGGGCCCCATCGGCCCCGCCCCGGCCGCCGCGGCGGGTGACGACGATGACGGCACCTGGGTCCCCCGCCCCCTTGAAGAGGCCCTGCGCGAGCCCGAGCGGCGCATCATCCTCCGCGCCCTGAAGGCCAACAACTGGAACCGCCAGAAGACCGCCGAGCAGCTGGGCATCAACCGCACCACGCTCTACAAGAAGATCAAACAGCTCGGCATCGAGCCCAGCGGCGGGAGCATGGCGGGCTGACCGCGGCAGGGGCATCCAGCCCGCGCCTCAACCTCTCTGCCGCCCTCCCGCCCTGCTCCTTACCCGAAGCGCTGCGTCCCCGCTTGCCAACCGACCAAGATCGGCTTGTGTTTGGTTGATGTCCTCCGAGCGCGACTACAAGGACGCCCCCATCACCGGCCCCCTCCGCGGGCGCGGCGCGGGCCTCAACCCCGGCAACCGCTTCGAGGACGTCCGCCTCCACGTCCTGGGCGACTATCTCGACGAGGTCATCGCCGAGAACCCCGACGGCTCGCGGGTCGCCACCCGCATCTACCGCGACGCCACTCGCACGATCATCAACAAGGTCGCCGACAGCCCGGACATCCCATTCGACTGGACGATCAACCCCTACCGCGGCTGCGAGCACGGGTGCATCTACTGCTACGCACGCCCGGGGCACGAGTACCTCGGCCTCTCCTGCGGCGTGGACTTCGAAACGAAAGTCTTCGCCAAGCTCGACGCCCCCGACCTGCTCCGCAAGGAGCTGAGCAGGCCGGGCTGGCGCGGCGAGTCCATCGTCATGTCCGGCGTCACCGACCCGTACCAGCCCGTCGAGGCCCGGCTCCGCCTCACCCGCCGGATCCTGGAGGTCATGCACGAGTTCGGCCAGCCGGTGGGGATGATCACCAAGAACCACCTCATCACCCGCGACATCGACCTGCTCGCCGACATGGCCCGGCACGGCGCCGCCTCCGCCGCGATCAGCATCACCTCGCTGGACAACAAGCTCGCCGCGAAGATGGAGCCCCGCGCCAGCAGCCCCCGCGACCGGCTCGCCGCGGTCCGCGAGCTATCACAAGCCGGCGTCCCCGTCGCCGTCATGACCGCCCCGATCGTCCCCGGCCTGAACGACCACGAGATCCCCGCGATCCTCCAGGCCGCGGCCGAGGCGGGGGCCACCGGCGCCGGATACGTCCTGCTCCGCCTGCCGCACCAGATCAAGGACCTCTTCCTCGACTGGCTCGCGCGCCACTTCCCCGACCGGGCCGGCCGCGTCGAGTCCGCCATCCGCGCTTCCCGCGGCGGCTCGCTCTACAACGCCGAGTTCTACGCGCGCCAGCGCGGCGCCGGCCCGCTGGCCGAGCAGATCGCGGCCACGTTCAAGCTCTTCTCCCGCCGCTGCAAGCTCGACGCCCCGCACCGGGGCAAGTCGAGCGAGTGGTTCCTCCAGAAGCGGGCCGAGCGTGCCCGCGCCGCGTCGGGGCCGACGCTCTTCGACCTGTAGCCGGGGAGGAGAACGGCGCTCAGCCTCGCCCGTGCAGCATCTTCTTCAGCAGCGGCGTCAGCAGCAGGATCAACAGCCCGGCCCCGACCGACGAGGCCACGAAGACCAGGAAGAAGTCCGCACGCCCGCCGAGGATCGGCTTGAACATCTCGCCCCGCTCGATCTGCTCCACGTAGCTGGCGATGTACCCGCCGCCGAGGTTGGCGATGAAGCTGGAGATGAACCACACGCCCATCAGCAGCGACACGAACCGCACCGGCGCCGCCTTGGTGACGAACGACAGCCCCGTCGGCGAGAGGCACAGCTCGCCCAGCGTGTGCAGCGTGTACGTGGCGAAGAGCCAGAACATGCTCACCCGGACGATCTCCCCCGCCTCCCCGCTCTCGCTGAGCTTGGCGCCGATCACCATGAACACGTAGCCGCCGCCGAGCAGCAGCAGCCCGAGCCCGATCTTCACCGGCTGGCTCGGGTTCAGGTTCCGCCGCCCCAGCGCCGACCAGAGGTACGCGAACGCCGGCGCCATCGTGATGATCACGAACGGGTTGACCGACTGGAACCACGATGCGGGCATGTCCCACCCGAAGATCACCCGGTTGGTCCGATCGAGGGCGAAGACGTTCAGCGTGGACCCCGCCTGCTCGAACGCCAGCCAGAAGAACGCGTTGAAGAGCATGAAGATGAAGATGCAGGCGACCGGCCCCTTGTCCCCCGGCTTCTGGATCGCCACGAACCACCCGACGACGCCCAGCACCAGCGCCATCACGATCAGCGGCACCGCCACCTGCGCCGTCTGTCCGGCGAGCAGGTCCGACACCCAGCCCCCGAGCTTCCCGAAGAACCCGACGTGGAAGAGCCAACCCACCCCGGCCGAGAGCGCCAGCGAGGCGACCAGCAGCCCCGGCAGGATGTTCGGCGCGTTCGCCGGCGGGTCGCCGATCCCCTTCAGGAACTGCGGCCTGCCGAAGAGGTACACGATCATCCCGGCCAGCATGCCCACCGCCGCCGAGCCGAAGCCCCAGTGCCACCCCACCTTCTCGCCGAGGGTGCCGCAGATGAACGTGCAGATGAACGCCCCCAGGTTGATCCCCATGTAGAAGATCGTGAACCCGCCGTCGCGCCGAGGGTCCCCCGCCGGGTAGAGCTGCCCCACCATCACCGACACGCACGGCTTGAAGTACCCCGTCCCGATAATGATCAGCGCCAGCCCGCCGATGAACGTGCTCATCCCCAGGGCCGAATGCTCCAACGTCCCCAGCCCGCTGATCGCCAGCACGATGTGCCCCAGCGCGATCACCGTCCCCCCCAGCAGCATCGAGCGGTGCGTCCCCAGGAACTTGTCCGCGAGCAAGCCGCCGATGACCGGCAGCAGGTACGCCAGCCCGGTGTACCAGCCGTACAGCCGGTACGCGTCCCCCTCCGCCCACCCGCGCCCGGGGTTGAACCCCGGCTCGCGATCGGCCATCCCCGTTGTGCTCGTCACCAGGTACAGCACCAGCAGCGCCCGCATCCCGTAGTACGAGAACCGCTCCCACATCTCCACGATGAACAGCAGGAACAGCCCCGAGGGCTGCCCCTTCGCCGGCAAGGGCGCCGGCATCGTGGCGCCGATCGTCTCGCCGGGGCTTGGGTCGCGTGCGGGCGGGAGGGAGTCGCTGACTGAATTCGGGGTGTCGCTCATGGTGGTCTCGGGGGCGCCGCGGCCTGCGGCAGCGGTCACGATACACCCAATGCCACCCCGACCGCCACCGGGGGGCCGCGATTCGAGCCGCGGCGAGGCCCAGCGGCGCGCCGTGGGTGGTATCCTGCAACGCGCTTGCCGCGAGCGCCCCGGCTGGAGACCTCCTGATGTCGAATGAGCAGCACACCGCCTCCCCGCCCAAGCGCCGATTCGGCCCCCTCGACGCCATCGAGTGGGTCGGCAACAAGCTCCCCGAGCCCGCCATCCTCTTCGTCCTCGGCGCCCTTCTAGTGATGATCCTGTCGCAGGTCGGCGTCTGGCAGGGGTGGGAGGTCCAGCCCAAGAAGCTCGTTCCCGCGACCGAGATCGTCCTCGACGGCGCCGGCCAGCCCGTCATCGACCTCGAAACCGGCCAGCCGCAACGCGAGCCCGTCGTCGGTCCCGACGGCAAGCCGGTCCTCGAACTGGTCGCCACCGACGCCCCCCCCATTCGCGCCCGCAGCCTGCTCACCGGCGACGGCCTCTACTGGGCCATCTCCTCCCTGGTGGACAACTTCGTCCGCTTCCCGCCGCTGGGCATCGTCCTGGTGGGCATGCTCGGGATCGGCCTCGCGGAGCGCGTCGGGTTCATCGGGGCGGCCCTCAAGGCCTTCATGCTCGTCGTCCCGGCGCGGCTGTTGACCCCCACCATGGTTTTTCTGGGCATCATGTCCAGCCTCGGAACCGACGCGGGGTACGTCGTCCTCCCACCGGTGGCCGCGGTGCTGTACAAGGCCGTCGGTCGCAGCCCGCTGGCGGGCATCGCGGCGGTCTTCGCGGGGGTGGCCGCGGGGTTCAACGCCAACCTCCTCATCACCAGCCTCGACCCACTGCTCGCCGGCTTCACCGGCCCCGCGGCCCAGACGATCGACCCCGGCTACCAGGTCAACCCCGCCTGCAACTGGTGGTTCATGATCGCCTCGACCGTGCTGATCACCCTCACCGGCTGGGCGGTCTCCTCGTTCATCGTCGAGCGGCGGCTGCGCGGCAAGGGCCCCGAAGAGGGCGGGCCGGTCGAGGTCTCCGCCGACGATGTGGCGGCGCAGAAGCTCACCCCCACCGAGGTGCGGGGCCTGATCTGGGGCTCGGCCGCGGTCGTCGCCGTCACGGCGGTCTTCATCGCCTTCATCGTCGTCCCGGGCGCGCCGATGGACGACTACCTCCGAGGCCCCGGGGGCGCGGCCGTCACGCGGGCCGACGTCGAGGCCGTCATCGCCGGCAACCCCGCCGGCGACCCCCGCATCGCCGACCTCGCCGATGGCCCGCTGGCCGGACGCGACCTCGCGGCTCTCGCGGCCTCCGTCCGTAAGCCCGGCGACGCCATCCGCGACCCCGCCCGGCGGCTCCCCGACAGCGTCCGCGGCCCCGGCCTGGAGGACCACTTCGACCGCTGGGTCGAGTCGATCGTCCCCATGCTCTTCCTGGTCTTCATCGTCCCGGGGATCGCCTACGGGCTGGTGACCGGGTCGATCCGCTCCGGGAAGGACGCCGCGAAGATCATGGTGGACACCATGGCCTACATGGCCCCGGTGATCGTGCTGGCCTTCTTCGCGGCCCAGTTCATCGAGTACTTCAAGTTCTCCAACCTCGACAAGATGCTCGCCTACACCGGCGGCCAGTGGCTCGCCGGGTCGAGGATGGGCCCGTTCATGCTCATCGTCTCGTTCATCGCGCTCACGGCGGTGTTCAACCTCTTCATCGGGAGCATGTCCGCCAAGTACGCGATGTTCGCCCCGATCTTCGTCCCCATGCTGATGCTCGCCGGCATCGCCCCGGAGCTCACCCAGGCGGCGTACCGCATCGGCGACTCGATCTCCAACGTCATCACGCCGCTGAACGCGTACCTGATCATCATCCTGGTGGTGATGCAGAAGTACGCCCCCAGGGCGGGGATGGGGACGCTGATCTCGATGATGATGCCCTACACCGTCGTCTTCGGGATCGTCTGGACGATCATGCTGCTGGTGTGGATGCAGTTCGGCCTGCCGCTGGGCGTGGACGGGCCGCTGTTCTACACGGGCGCGGCGCAGTAGCCGTCCGAAGTCGGGCGGCCCCGCCACCACCTCGCCCGGTCACCGCATCACCGTCGCCCCGGTGAACCGTCAGCCCTGCGGTCCCGGCATCTGGCCGCTGCGGGGACCGCCGCCGGCTAAATCGGAGCACTCCAAAGGCACAAGCCGCCCCGGGGGTCCGGGGCGGCTCATGGAGTTTCAAAGTGCGGCTGAGAGGATTTGAACCTCCACGGGTGTTACCCCACTAGAACCTGAATCTAGCGCGTCTGCCAGTTCCGCCACAGCCGCGGGCAGTGGGGCAGAAGGATAGACCGGGGGCCGCGAATGGGCAACAGGGGAAGGGGCATCGCTTGGAGGACAAAAGGAAACAGGCCGGCCCCAGGGGGGCCGGCCCGTGCCGGTTCAGGCTTGGATCACTGGGGAGAGATCACTCGGCGTCCGGGTCCGTCCCCTCCTCGTCCTCGCCGCCGGGGGCGATGGCGGGCATCGGGTGGGTGGCCTTGACGGCGAGGGTGCGCTGGCGGATCTCCTTGAAGAGGTCCTCGTTGTCCTTGAGGAACTTCTTGGCGTTCTCTCGCCCCTGGCCGAGGCGGACGTCGCCGTAGGTGTACCACGCGCCGCTCTTCTCGACCACCTCGGCGTCCACCGCCAGGTCGAGCAGGTCGCCCGAGGCGGAGATCCCCTCGTTGAACATGATGTCGAACTCCGCCTCGCGGAAGGGCGGGGCGACCTTGTTCTTCACCACGCGGCAGCGGACGTGGTTCCCCACCGCCGTGTCCCCCTCCTTGAGGGTGCTCGTGCGGCGGATGTCGATGCGGACCGAGGCGTAGAACTTCAGCGCCCGGCCGCCGGTGGTCGTCTCCGGCGAGCCGAACATCACGCCGATCTTCTCGCGGATCTGGTTGATGAAGATGACGGTGCAGTTGCTCCGGGCGATGACGCCGGTGAGCTTGCGCATCGCCTGGCTCATCAGGCGGGCCTGGAGGCCCATCTGGGCCTCGCCCATCTCCCCCTCGATCTCCGCCCTGGGGATCAGGGCCGCGACGGAGTCCACGACGATCACGTCCACCGCGTTGGAGCGGACGAGCAGCTCGCAGATCTCCAGGGCCTGCTCGCCGGTGTCGGGCTGGGAGACGAGCAGGTCGTCGATGTTGACGCCGATGCGCCGGGCCCAGGAGGGGTCCAGGGCGTGCTCGGCGTCGATGAACGCGGCGACGCCGCCGTCCTTCTGCGCGTTGGCGGCGACGGTCAGCGCGAGGGTGGTCTTACCGGAGGACTCGGGGCCGAAGATCTCGATGATGCGGCCGCGGGGGATGCCCTTGCCGCCCAGGGCCAGGTCCAGCGACAGGGCGCCGGTGGAGATGCCGGGGATGTTGATGTACGCCTGCTCGTCCAGCTTCATGATCGAGCCCTTGCCGAAGGACTTCTCGATCTGCTGGACGGCGCGGCCGAGGGCCAGGGCCTTCTCTTTGGACTCGGGGGTCGCCGCGGCCTTGCCGGCCGGGGCCTTGCCGCCTGGGCCGGGCTTGCCGTTGCTCTTGACCTCGACCTGAGCGGGCGCGGAGGGGGCGGAACGTGCCATAACTGTCGTCCTTTCTCTGCCGTGCGTGGCCGTCGGGCCCATCCAGCCGGATGGGGAATGGTGACGGGCGTCACGGGACCCAAGCGCGAGTCTGCCGCGGCCCTCCAATGGCCAAAGACGGCAAGCCGGGGGCGGCGCTGGACGCGAGCCCGGCCGATGGAGTTTATCAGAGGCCAAACACTCCGTCAATGTCCGGGGTCTGTCCGATGTGGAAAAATCCACAATAGCTTGTGGGATAACGACTTACGACGGTCAACAAGCTGGGTATCCGGCCGGTGGGGCCCGCGCCGGGTAAGCCGCCTCTGAACCCGCATCCCGGCCCCTATTCCTATCGTCAGTTGCACCAAGGACTTACCGCCGCAGGGAGGACCGTCCATGCGCGTCCACAGCCTCAACTGCGGGACGTTTTGTCCCCTCTCCCGGCGGCTCTTCAACGGCACCGGCTCACTCCTGAAGCGGGGCCAGCTGGTCTGCAACTGCCTGCTCCTGGAAACCGACGACGGTTTGGCGCTGGTGGACACCGGATTCGGGCTCGGCGACATCGCCCGGCCCCTCTCGCACTTCGGGCTGGTGTGGGGGGCGGTCAACTGGCCGCACCTGGACCCGAGCCTGACCGCGCGCCGCCAGATCGAGCGGCTCGGGCACCGGGCGTCGGACGTCCGCCACATCATCCTGACGCACCTGGACTTCGACCACGCCGGCGGCCTGCCGGATTTCCCCCACGCCCGCGTGCACGTGCACGCCAATGAGCACGATTCAGTGCTGTACGACTGGTCGCTCCTGAAGCGGCGGCGCTACCTCCCGGCGGACTGGGCGCACAGGCCGCGGTGGAAGCTCTACCACGGGGACGGGGACCGGTGGATGGGCTTCGAGGGCGTGCGGGCCGTCGAGGGGCTTGGGATGGAGGTGCTGCTGGTGCCCCTGTTCGGGCACAGCGACGGGCACTGCGGAGTGGCGATCCGGCTCAAGACCGTGTGGATTCTGCACTGCGGGGACGCGTTCTTCCACCACTGGGAGGTCGCGGCCGGGGGAGCCAGGACGCCCTCGGGGCTCGCCGTGTACGAGAACATCTACCAGGAGAGCCGGTCGCTGCGCCTGCAGAACGTGGAGCGGCTGCGCGAGCTGGTGGACGAGCACCTCGACGAGGTGTGGATCATGAACTCCCACGACCCGGTTTACGTGGAGCGGGCGGAGTCGATGCTCCAGGCGCCCGTCGAGGAGGCGAGGCGGGCGGTGCGGATGTAGCGGATCACGAGGGGGCGGGACGGTGATGCGGATCGCGCCTGCGACGGGGCCGGGGGTATGGGAGTCATCGCTGTACGCACTGATGGTCGTCGCGGTGGCCGCGCTGATCGGGCTCGGCGCGCACGCGGCGGCCGCGTGGGCGCTCCGAAGGATCGCGCTGCGGGCCAACTCCCCGCACGCCGCGGCGGCGCTGGTCGACGCCAGGCCGCCCGCCCGGCTGGTCTTCGCCCTGGCCGCGGCCGAGATGGCCCTGCTCGGGCTCGACGAGCCGGCGCGGGGGCTGGACGTGGCCCGGCACGCCGTGACGCTCGCGCTGATCGCCTCCGCCGCATGGCTGATCATCCGGCTCACCCGCGGCGCGGACCGGACCGTCGCGGCCTATTTCACCGACAACGACGCGGACCCGCTGCGGGCCCGGCGCGTCCGGACGCGCGTCCGGGTGATCCGGCGCGTCGTCGCCGTCGCGGTGTGGATCGTCGCCGCGGCGAGCATGCTCATGACCTTCCCGCGGGCGTGGCAACTGGGCGTGAGCCTGCTGGCCTCGGCGGGGATCGTCGGGTTGGCGGCCGGGCTCGCGGCCAAGCCGGTGCTGGCGAACCTCATCGCCGGCGTCCAGATCGCGCTGACCCAGGCGATCCGCCTGGAGGACGCGGTGGTGATCGACGGGCAGTTCGGCTGGGTCGAAGAGATCACCGCGACGTACGTCGTGCTGCGGACGCGGGAGCATCGGCGCGTCATCGTCCCGGTGACGTTCTTCGTGGAGCGGAGCTACGAGAACTGGACGCGGACCGGGACCGGGGTCATCGGGATCGCGAGCGTTCTCGTGGACCGCTCAGCCGACGCGGGCCGGCTCCGCGAAGCGCTGCGGGAGATCCTCGAGCGGTCCGGGAAGTGGGACGGCCGGATCGGAGAGCTCGAGGTCGCGGCCGTGACGCCGGCGGGGCAGGAACTGCGGGCGGTGATGAGCGCTGCCGATCCCGCGGCCGCGTGGGCCCTGCAGGCGGTGGTCCGCGAGGGGCTGCTCCGGGCCTCACGTGATGTTCGCGGCTGAGCGGCGCGGTCGCCTACTCCGCCGGGACCGTCGCGGCCTCGAGCATTATCGTCAGCACGTCCCGCCCCAGGTCGCCGAGCCTCGCGCTCTCGGTGTTGCACATGATGGCGACGGCCACGCCCCGGTCCGGGATCATCATGAGCATGGTCCGGGCCTTCTCCTGGCTCCCGCTGTGCAGGATCAGCCGGTGGCCGGCGTGCTCCGCGATGGCGAAGCCCAGCCCGTATGTGGTCGCCTCCCCGGCCGCGGTCCGCTGGGGCGTGAACATCTGCTCCCGCGTCTCCGGCTCGACGAGGCCGCCGTTCATGAGGCCCGCGGCGAGTCGCGCGAGATCCCCTACATTCGAGATGAACCCGCCTCCGGGGAGCTTCCAGCTCACATCCGTGTCGCTCGACCTCGCCATCTCCCCGTTGCGCGGGCGGTAGCCGACGGCCCGGTGCGGGATCTTCTCCCACTGGTAGTCCGGCCGGAGCGACGTCATCCCCAGCGGCGCGGCGATGCGCTCGGCGACCTGGCGGCGGAACGGCTGCCCGCCAGCCCGCTGCACGACCGCGCCCAGGAGGATGTAGCCGTGGGTCGAGTACGAGTACTTCTCGCCCGGCTCGCCGACCAGCGGCGAGAGCTTGAAGCGGTCCAGGGCGTCGATCACGTCGGCGTACCGACCCCGCAGGTCCGGCCGCGGCATCGGGATCACCGGCCCGTTCGCATAGTGGACGATCCCGCCCTGGTGGCACAGCAGGTGCCTCGCGGTGATCTTCTTCCCCTTGTCCGGGAACTCGGGGACCAGGTCGCGGATGTCGGCGTCGAGGTCGAGCTTCCCCTGCTCGACCAGCTGCATGGCCGCGATGGCGGTGAGCGGCTTGGAGATCGACGCCCATCGGTACATGGTGGCGTCCGAGGCGGGGACCCGGGCCTCGCGGTCCTCCCAGCCGCGGTGCATCGTGTGCGCGACCCGGCCCCCCTCGACGACGGCGAGCGAGATGCCGACGAGGCCCTGGGCCTCGACGGCCGCGTCGAGACGGGCGGAGATCGCCTCGACGACTGATGTGGGGAGCGACGGCGCCTCGGCCGGCGCGGATGGGCGTGGAGAGGACGGGGGCGGCGGGGGCGCGAGCCCCGCGACGCATGCGGCCAGCAGCAGGCACGCGAGCAGCCGGAACGACGATCGGCGCCCCATCCTTTCGCCCTCCTCTACTTCGCGAGCCCGTCGCGCTGCGCCAGCCGCCTGGCGAGCGATGTGCCGCTGTCGAGCGCCCCCTCCATGTACCCGATGAACCGGTAGCAGGCGTGCTCGCCGGCGAAGTGCAGCCGGTGAGCCCCGGTGCGCAGCAGCGGGCCGACGGTCGTCACCTCGCCGGGGGCGGGGAAGGCGTACCCCGCCATCGTCCACTTGTCGCCGGGCCAGTCCATGAAGCGGGCGTTGCGGATCGAGGCTTTGAACCCGGGGTAGATCGCCTCGATCGCCGCGGCGTACGCCTCGTCGAGCGCCGGGCCGCTGCGGGCGCGGCACGCCTCCGCCGCGGGGCCGCCGGAGAAGCAGTGCAGCGAGGCCCCGCTCTCGCCGGGCTGGTTGTCCGTCCCTTCCCAGGTCATCGAGATGTCGCCGTCGGTGAGGCTGTCCGCGGCCAGGCCGCGATCGAGCCAGAACCGCGAGCCGACCAACGCGAGGTACTTGAGGTTGCACCCCATCTGCGGCGCGATGGCCGCGGGGAGGCCGGGGCGGAACTCGATCTTGTTCCAGACGCTCGGCGGGACGGCGAGCACGACGTCGTCGCACTCGATGACCCGGCCGTCCTTGCAGGTGACCCGCGCACGATCGCCGTCCTGCTCGACCGCCGCGACGGGGAGGCCCAGCAGGATGCGAGATGCCCCGATCCCCTCGGCAAGCCGGAAGGCGAGCTGCTGGTTTCCCCCCTTGCAGCGGTAGACCTCGCTGTGCGTCCAATACTTCTCGAGCCCGCCCCCCTTGATCTGGGCGAGGTTGCCGAGCAGGCTCTGCCGGGCGACGTCCTGCCCGTTGTCGGCGGTGAACTGCACCGTCAGGCCCCGGCGGCAGAGGTCGGAGCCCGCGGCCGCGTCGATCCATGACTTGGTCGAGCGGGCGTCGAGCGAGGTCGCCCCCTCGGTCTCCCAGGGCTTGTCGGCGTTCACCGGGGCTGCCAGCTCGTTCAGCCCCGCGAGCGCCGCGTCCATCTCCTCGTAGAGCGCCTCGGACTCCGCCGCCGTCAGGCGCCGGCCGTCGAGGACGATCGGGAACTCGACCCCCTCGGGCTCGGTGACGTCGAGGAACTCCAGACCGAAATTGTGCGCGTAGGCGACCCAGTTGGGGTGATTCGAGCCGATCAGCTCGCCGCCCCCTTCGACGACCTTCCCCGGGACGAAGTTGGTGAAGCTCAGCACGCGCCCGCCGACGCGGTCGCGGGCCTCGACCACCGTCACGTCGTACCCCGCGCTGCGCAGCTCGTACGCGCAGGCGAGCCCGGCGAAGCCGGCGCCGATGACGACGACCCGCTTGCCCGCCCCGCGGCGGGTCGCGCCCGCGCCGGGGGCCCCGCTCAGCAGCAGGCCCGCGGAGGCGGCGAGGGTGGCGCGGAGGAACTCGCGGCGGGCGCGGGGATCAACGGGCGGGCCGTGGCGGGCCGCGAGCCTGGCGAAGAGGGAGCGCGACATGCAGGGGTTCCCGGTGCGGTGTGGAACGGGGCCGGACCCGCGGCCGCGCGGGCCTGATTCGGCCCGGAGCATACCGGAGGGCGGCCGGCCGCGAATGGCCGCGATTCCACGCCGTCCCTCCCCGGCGGGTACGCTTGCGGCTCAACGCCGCGGGGGACGGGGGCCGGCCGATCGCGGCCGCGGCCGATTTCATACCATCTCTGCCATGTCCGACCACACCACCACATCAGCGCCCTCCTCCCCATCCACCCCTCCCACTTCCGCCGCTTCCCCGGGTGCGGTCCCGCTGCGCGAGCTGGTCGAGCAGTATCGGCAGACGGAGCAGAAGCTCCGCCTCGGCGGCGGGCCCAAGGCGATCGAGCGTCAGCACGCCAAGGGCCGGCTGACGGCGCGGGAGCGGGTGCAGCGGCTGCTGGACGATCCCGGATCGTTCATGGAGCTGGGGCTGTGGGCGGCGTACGGGATGTACGCCGAGCACGGGGGCGCGCCGGCGGCGGGGGTGGTGACCGGGATCGGGGCGGTGCACGGGCACCAGTGCATGATCATCGCCAACGACGCCACGGTGAAGGCGGGGGCGTTCTTCCCGATGACGTGCAAGAAGATCATCCGGGCCCAGACGATCGCGATGATGGCGCGGCTGCCGCTGATCTACCTGGTGGACAGCGCCGGGGTGTTCCTGCCGCTGCAGGAGGACGTCTTCCCGGACACGGACGACTTCGGGCGGATCTTCCGCAACAACGCCGTGATCAGCGCCGAGGGAATCCCCCAGATCGCGGCGATCATGGGGTACTGCGTGGCCGGCGGCGGGTACCTGCCGGTGCTGTGCGACACGCTGCTGATGACCGAGGGGAGCGGGCTGTACCTCGCCGGCCCGGCGCTGGTCAAGGCGGCGATCGGGCAGGAGGTGACGGACGAGGAGCTGGGCGGGGCCCAGATGCACGCGCAGATCAGCGGGACGATCGACTTCCGCGAGAAGGACGATGAGGCGTGCATCCGGCGGCTGCGGGACCTGGTGGGCAAGTACCCGCCGGCGGCGCGGGCCGATGTGAACGGGCCGCCACCGGCGAGCGGGACCGAGCGCGTGTACGACGTCTTCACCGACAAGCCGGGGAGCCAGTACGACGTCCGCGAGGTCATCGAGTGCATCGTGGACGCCCGCGGCGTGCCCAACGGCGACGGGCACACCTCGCTGGCGGCCGACTTCGACGAGTACAAGGCGGAGTACGGCCAGAGCATCGTCTGCGGGTACGCCAAGATCGGCGGGCGGGCGTGCGGGATCGTGGCGAACCAGAAGACGCTGGTGCAGCGAACGATGCCGGGGGGGAAGGCGGGGCCGAGCAAGGCCGTGCAGATGCCGGGGGTAATCTACGACGACTCGGCGGAGAAGGCCGCGCGGTTCATCATGGACTGCAACCAGCGGAAGATCCCGCTGGTCTTCCTGCACGACACCACCGGCTTCATGGTCGGGCGCGACAGCGAGCAGGGGGGGATCATCCGCGCCGGGGCGAAGATGGTCAACGCCATGAGCAACTGCGTCGTCCCCAAGGTCGTGGTGATCACCGGGGGCAGCTACGGGGCGGGGAACTACGCCATGTGCGGGCGGGCCTTCGACCAGTTCATCAGCTTCGCCTGGCCGAGCGCCAAGTGCGCCGTGATGGGGGCGAACCAGGCCACGGGCGTGCTGGCCACGATCGAGGAGGCGTCGCGGAAGAAGAGGGGCGAGGAGATCGACGAGGCCACGCACAAGCAGATCCTCGCCGCCGTGCACGCCGGCTACACCGAGCAGGCCGACATCCGCCACGGCGCCGCCCGCGGCTGGGTGGACCGCCTCATCGAGCCGCACCGGACGCGCGAGGAGATCATCGCCGCGCTGCGGGCGGCGGAGGGGTGGGACTACTCGAGAGAGTTCAAGACGGGGGTGTTGCAGACATGAGAATGATGCTGCTCAACGTGCCAGTGTACGCAGAGAGCTTCAATCGCTTTGTTGAAGAACGTGAGCGAGAGGTACACTCCCGGATAGAAAGAGCAGACGCCGCATGGCAAGCCTGTGGAGCAGGGTCTGCGCCCCCGGAAAAACACCTTGAGATTCGTCTCGCTGTAGAAGATTCCTGGGGCCCATGGGAATTTAACCGCGTTGTTGGCTGGTTCTGTATTACGCTTCATGCCGGCGAAATCGAAGTCGACGTGTTCGAACACGCCTCACAACGCTTTACACGCAATGCTCGGCTTCGATATAGGGTGGCCGAGCGACGAGCGACATCACTCGATGAATCGCACCCATTTTCTCGCGATACGGGAGCGTGGCTCCTTGATGCACTAAAGGAGCTGAAGCACACACACTTCAAGAATCGCTGGGTGGATTGGAGCTCTTTGGGACAACTCGCCAAACAGATAGATTGGTGCCGGCTGATGGTTCGGCAGGATTGAAACACGCCGCCCATTCAGGTCTGAGCCTACCACTCCAATCTCCAGCTCCTTTCAATCCTTGATCTTCTACTCAGCCCAATCATCAGCAAGCGGGCCAACCAGCAGCTTTTCTACATGAGGCAGGAACTGCACAAGTTCGCTTGTGATTCGATCGCCATAGTACCGCTCAAGCGACGAGAGTATCTGGGTCATTAGCTGAAGCCGAAGTGACTTAATGCGCCGATCCTTCGGAAATTGCAGCTCTGCCTCCGCGATCACATCGATCAACATCACCGCCTTTGCTACCAACAAGCTCGCGATTACAAAGCGATCAGGATCAGCAGAATTCGCATTGTAGATCTCCACCCACTTTGTTAGTGGGCGAGGCTCACCGCTGTAAGTTTCGAACACTCGTATCAACTCTCTATCAAACCGCTGACGATCATGCTCTGATAGAAAATCAATCTGAACGTCTTTGTACGTCAGCACCGCCCCGTTCAGCGACCCTGGGAAGAAGCCCCAAGCTTGATTGGCAAGGCCCACAAGCTTCGCCATGTGCTCACTGTTCAGTTTTGACTTGCTACTGAATAGCCCCATCTTCTTCTCCGTGGCTGCATCACCTTGAGATAGCTTAACAGAGATGATTTGTCGCCGCACAACGCCCCCCATTGACACGACCCGAACACAATGCCATGCTGGACAGGGGAGCGAGTCCGTTCCGATCGTGGCAATATACGCCCATTGCGGCTCGTTCTTGCCACTCGGCCGATATAACCAATGTCTTCCGCGAGTTACTGTCAATCCGTCGCGGCTAGGTTGGAATTGCGGTACGCTACAGCCCATGAGCCTCCTGCTCCTGGCCCTCCTCGTCATGGCCGCCCTGACCGCCGGGTACCTCCTCTACGGCGCCTTCATCGCCCGCCAGTACCGCCTCGACGACGGCCGGATCACCCCGGCGGTCGCCCGCAACGACGGGCTCGATTTCGTCCCCACCCGCCCCTTCTACCTCATGGGGCAGCATTTCTCGGCCATCGCCGCGGCCGGGCCGATCGTCGGGCCGGTGCTGGCGTGCATGGCGTTCGGGTGGCTCCCGTGCATCCTCTGGATCGTCCTGGGGGTGATCCTGATCGGGGCGGTGCACGACTTCTCCGCCCTGGTCGCCTCCGTGCGGCACGGGGCGCACTCCGTCGCCGAGATCGCCCGTCAGCACCTCGGCCGCCGGGCGTACCTCTCCTTCGTCGCCTTCATCTGGCTCGCCCTGCTCTACGTCATCGTCGCCTTCACCGAGGTGACCGCGGAGACGTTCATCGGCGTCAGCGAGGAGGTCGAGGGCCTGGGGGACGGACTCTGGGAGTTCAACCGGGGCGGCGCGGTCGCGTTCGCCAGCGCCGCCTACCTCGGGCTGGCCCTGGTCATGGGCGTGGTCCAGCGATACCTCAAGCCGCCGATGTGGCTGTCCACCGCGGTCTTCGTCCCCGCGACGCTGGGGGTGATCTTCCTCGGCACGCGGCTCTCGACGGTGCTGGTCTACGACGTCCGAGTCTGGCAGTGGGCGATCCTGGCGTACTGCTTCGCCGCGTCGCTGCTGCCGATGTGGCTGCTCCAGCAGCCGCGGGGGTACCTCGGCGGGTTCGTGCTGTACATGGCGATCGCCGCGGGGGTGGTCGGGCTGCTCTTCGGCGACTTCGTCGTGCAGCAGCCCCCGGCCAAGCCGCTGGCGGACTACGGCGCGTTTTTCGGCTTCGGCGACGGCCCGGCCCCGCCGATGACGGCGCTGATCTTCCCGTTCCTGTTCGTGACCATCGCCTGCGGGGCGTGCAGCGGGTTCCACGGGCTGGTCTGCGGCGGGACGACCTCGCGGCAGATCGCCAAGGAGTCGCACTGCAAGCCCATCGGCTTCGGCGCCATGCTGCTGGAGGGGTTCGTCGCGGTCATCGCCCTGGCGACGGTGATGATCGTCTCCCAGTCCGACCTCGTCGGCGAGAACGGCGCGCCCAAGCCGCCGGGGGCCGTCTACGGCGAGGGGCTGGCCCGCTTCTGCGCCGTCGTCTTCGGGGACGACCCCGGGACGATGCTCGTGCTGCGGACCTTCGGGACGATGGCGGTTGCGACGTTCATCTTCGACACCCTCGACGTCTCGACCCGCCTGGGCCGGTACCTCCTCCAGGAGCTGACCGGGAAGCGCGGCCCGCTCGCCGGCGCGGCCGCGGCGGGGCTGACGGCGGGGGTGCCGCTGCTGGTGCTCCTCGCGGCCGAGCGCGGCTCGTACAAGCTCTTCTGGACCCTCTTCGGCACCTCGAACCAGCTCCTGGCGGCGCTGACGCTCCTGGGGGTGACGGTCTGGCTGTACCGCTCGGGCAAGCGCTACTGGTACACCTTCTGGCCGATGGTCTTCGTCATGGCCGTGACGCTGACGGCCCTGGCGCTGCAGATCTCCACCGGCCTCCGCGCCGCCGCGTCGGGGAAGATGTGGACCGAGGCGGGCGCCCTGAACCCGCTGGTCCTCAACGCCGCGGTCGGGGCCGTGCTGCTGATCGTCGCGGCGGTCTTCATCGCCGAGGCGTGGCGGTCGGTACGATCCTTCCGGCTGGAACGGATCGCCGAGGGCGCGCGCATCACGGTGTAATCCCAGCCTCCGCTTCCCCGAATCACGCTGGAGGAGTCCCCGGGCATGGCCCGCACGACCGCCGACATCCCGGGCTCACGCGGCGGCAACGCCCCCCCGGGCGTGCAACTGCGTCGGTTCGATGAGCTCGACTCCACCAACCTGCACGCCCGCCGCCTCCTCGCCGCCGGCCAGGTCCGCCCGGAGGATGGCCCGGTGCTCCTCCAGTCCCAACGGCAGACCGGCGGGGTCGGCCGCTTCGGGCGTGCGTGGACCAGCCCCGTGGGCGGCCTGTGGTGCACGCTCCTGGCCCCCCTGCCGCCGAGGAGGACCGACCTGCTCGACGGCCTCGGCCTGCGCGTCGGCGTCGCTTGTCTGACCACCGTCCGCGCGGTGATGGAAGGGAGCGGCAAGGCCGGCCGTGTGAGGCTGAAGTGGCCCAACGACGTGCTCATCGACGGCCGGAAGGTCCTGGGCGTCCTCTGCGAGGGGTTGCCGGGGCAGGGGGCGCTGTGGGTGATGATCGGCGTGGGGCTCAACGCGAACTTCGCGGCCGCCTCTCTCCCCCCCACGCTCCGCCGCCCGCCGACGACGCTGCGGGATGAACTCGGCAGGGAGGTGGACCTGGACGGGGTGCGGGCCGACCTCTGCGCTGCGTTGCTCGAAGCCCTCGACCCGGGCGCGAACACCGCGGCCGTGGCGTCGGCGCGTGAGGCCCTCTACGGCGTCGGCGAGCCGGCGTGGCTTCGCCTCCCCAGCGGGCTCGAGCTCAGCGGCACGCTCCTGGGACTGAGCGATTCCGGCGTTCCCCTCCTCCGCACGAACGACGGCGACGTCGCCGCCCCCCCCGGAAGCGAGCTCATGCAGGACCGCTCCCACTCCCGAGAAGACCGGCCCCCGCTGAACCCATGACCCAGCCGCCCAACGAGCACAACATCGCCCGAGCCGCCGCGGCCATCCGCGACGCCCGCCGCATCGCCGTCCTCACCGGCGCGGGCGCCTCGGCCGAGAGCGGCGTGCCGACGTTCCGGGACGCCATGACGGGCCTGTGGTCGAAGTACGACCCGCACCAGCTCGCCACCCCCGAGGCCTTCGCCCGCGATCCCGCCCTGGTCACCCGCTGGTACGACTGGCGGCGCTGCCTCGTCGCGGCGTGCCGGCCCAACGCCGGGCACTTCGCCCTGGCCGCGCTCCAGCGGTGGGCCGCCGGCGGGGGGCGGGCCTTCACGCTGCTGACGCAGAACGTTGACGGCCTGCACCAGGCCGCGGGGAGCACCGGCGTCGTCGAGTTGCACGGGTCGATCCGCACCTGGCGGTGCACCAAGACGGGCGAGGAGGTCGTCCCCGGGCCGGAGCCGATGACGGAGTTCCCCGTCCGGACCAGGGCGGGCGGGCTGCTGCGCCCGGGCGTGGTCTGGTTCGGCGAGGCGCTGCCGGAGGCGGCGCTCGAGGCGGCCGCCCGCGCGGCCGCGGAGTGCGACGTCTTCCTCTCCATCGGGACCAGCGCGGTGGTCTACCCGGCCGCGGGGCTCGTCCACGCCGCCACCGCCGCGGGCGCGACGGCCATCGAGATCAACCGCGACCCGACGCCGATCTCCCGCGAGGTGGACGTTTCGATCCAGGGCCTCAGCGGCGAGGCGCTGCCGGCGATCGCGGCGGCGCTCGGCGTGCGGATGGACGAAACCACACAAAACTAAATCCGCCGCGTGACCCGCGCGACCCGGCCGGAAGACCGGGCCGCCGCGGACGACGCGGCGGGAATCGAGCGTTCGAGCGGGCCCTCGCGGCGCGCCGGCGATCGGCGCTCACGGGCGCCGGCCGGCGGCCGAGCCGGCGTCGCTCACACCATCGCCTTGAGCATCTTGAGAGGACGGATCTTCACGACGTTGCGCGCGGGCTTGGCCTTGAAGATCGTCTTCTCGCCGGTGAAGGGGTTGATCCCCTCGCGCTCCTTGGTCGCCGGCTTGCGGGTGACGGTGACCTTCATCAGGCCCGCGACGTTGACCACGCCCGGGCCCTTGTTGAGGTCCGCCTGGATGATCTGCCCCATCGTCTCGAAGACCGAGGCGACCTGCTTCTTGGAGAGCTCGGTCTGCTCCGCGATCGTGCTGAAGAGCTCGCTCTTGGTGCGGACCTTCGGGGCCGCCGCGATCTTCTTGGACTTCGAGGACTTGCCGTTCATCCCGCCAGCCTTGGCCGTCTTCTTCTTCATCGTCTTCGCCATCGCCATCTCCATGGTTTTCGGCGTTCCCCCCCGGGTCAGAACGCCTCCGTGAGCCGGCTTTGTAGCGAGTTTCGGCGAATTGTTCAACTGGCCCCGGGCCAAAACCACCGGAAATTCGTGCGCCGATGGCCGCACCCTCCCCGGCCGGGGGGAGGCCCATGCGGCGCCCCACGCGCGCCCTCACCCCCCGCGACCGAACCGCGCCAGCCCGAGGAACCCGATCGGGTGATCCGTCGCCCCCCGAACCGACAGGTCCGCCAGCGCCTCCCCCGCCACGCTGGCGAACTTGAACCCATGCCCGCTGAACCCGCACCCCACCGCCACTCCCGTCAGCCGGGGATGCCGGTCGATGATGAAGTGCGAATCAGGCGTGCTGGTGTACAGGCACGCCCGCACCGCCAGCAGCGGCCCGTCCGCCCGCGGCAGGAACCGGCGCAGGGCCGGCCGGAAGTCCGCCTCATCCTCCGCCGTCACGTCACGAACCACCCCGTCGGGGGTGACGGGAACCCCCGGGGCGTGCCGGGCGATCTTGAACCCCGGGGCGCTGGGGAGCATCGGGAAGCCGTAATACAGCCCCGGCGGCTCGAGCGTGGGCGCCTCGATCGCCCAGACCGGGCAGCGGCCCAACTCGAACAACTCCGGCGACTTAGGCCACACCCAGCCGAGCACCTGCCGCGTCACGACCAGCTCGACGCCCAGGTCCGCGACCAGCCTCGCCGCCCACGCCCCGGCGCAAACGACAACCCTCGAGGCGAGGTACCGCCCCCTCGTCGTCGTGACCGCGTATCCCCTCCCCTCCGGCCCCCACTCCACGACCGGCTCGTGCCCGTGCAGCTCGGCCCCGGCCCGCAGCGCGAGCTCCGCTTGCGTCGCCACGACCTGTTCCGGCAGCAGGAGCCCGGCGGCAGGTTCGAAGAATCCTGCGAAGTCGTCGGGCACCCTAAACTGGGGGTATTCGCGGGCGATCTCGGCCCGGGTCAAGACCCGGTGGTCCAGCCCATGGAGCGTCGCGGCACGCTGCGCTCCCTGGATGAACTCCCCATCACCCCGGCCGAGGTACAGCCCGCCGGTCACGTGCAGCAGCCGCCGGCCGCTGGCCGCCTCCAGCTCCCGCCAGAGGTCGTACGACCTCCGAAGCAGCGGGACGTAGTCCGGGTGCTCCGTGTAGCAAAGCCGGATCATCCGGGAGAGCCCGTGCGAGCTGCCGCGGTCGTGCGGGATGGCGAACTGCTCCAGCCCCAGGACCCGCACCCCGCGCCGGGCCAGGTGCAGGCAGGTGGAGGACCCCATCGCGCCAACGCCGATGACGATGACGTCGTACATGCCGGCAGCGTACCGGCTGAGGCGGCCCCGCCGCGAGGGGGGGCCCTATTCCATCAGGGCGATCAGCTCGGCGAGGTGCCTGCGGATCCCCTCGTGCCCCCGGTCGAGCGCGACGCCCAGGGAGCGGGCGGCGTCCTTCGTGAACGTATTCTTGGGCTGCGGCGGGCTGGAGAAGTCGATCGACGCGTCGATCCCGAGCAGCCCCGAGGCCATTGCCGCCCAGTCGGCGTGCCTCGCGTAGCAGTCCGCCAGGTTGAACGGCCGCCCCGCCGCGGCGGGGTTCCCGACGGCCGCGACCGCCGCCGCGGCGACGTCGTCCACGTGCACGTACTTCCCCCCGCCCGGCTGCGCGAACGGCTCCCCCGTCCGGAGGGCCTTGATGATCCGGTAGCCGTGGGACCGCTTCAGGTCCGGGTCGATCCCGTAGACCGCGCAGGGTCGCAGGGCGCAGGTGTTGCGGCCCTGGGACAGGTGCTCCGCCCACAGGTGCGGCTCCACCGCGGCCTTGTACGCCCCGTAGAGGCCGCTGGGGCGCAGCGGGTGGTCCTCGTCGATCAGGCCCCCCCAGCGCGGGCGCATGTCGTGGTGCACGGCGATGGTGCTCATGAAGATGAACTGCCGCGGCGCGGAGGCGTGCAGCAGCTCGATCGTCCCGACAAAGTTGCTCCGCAGGTGGGCGTGCAGGTCCACCGGGACGCGCAGCGGCGCCCAATCGACGCTGTTGTGGATAACGCAGTCCGTCCCCTCCAGCAGCGCGGGCCACACGGTCCGGTCGGCCTGCTCCCCGACGACGAAGCGGTCAACGTACGGCTCGATGTGGTCCCGCCGGCTCGTGGCCCGGACCAGGCCGGTTACGGCGTGCCCCGCCTCGTGCAGCCGGCGGGCGATGACCGAGCCGATGAACCCCGAAACGCCGGTGAGCGCGATCCGCATAATGGCGGACTTTACGCGGATCGGGCCGCCGATTCGGGCGAGCCCGCCGACCGCAGCCGGCGGACGATGACCAGGGCGGTCTGATCGTCGCTCGGCGGGCGGACCGTGCCATCGGCCCGGGCCCCGTGGTTGCCCAGGGCCGCGTCGAGCGCGGCGATGATCGCCTGGGCGGAGCCGTCGGTCGCGACCCGTGCCTCACGGACGGCGTTGACCGCACGCTCCACACCGAACTGCGTCCGCCCGTCGCCCGTGTACTCGTAGTACCCATCGCTCAGGAGAACGAAGGCGTCCCCCGGATCGAGCCGCAGCGTCTCCACCGGGACCGGGTCGGTCCACGGGTCCACCCCCAGAGGGAGCGTGGTGGCGTCGCGCTGCTCGAACGAGCCGTCGGCGCGGACGACCAAGATCGGCGCCTGCCCTGCCGAGACGTACCGGATCCGGTTCGCCCCATCCGCTCCCCGCCCATCCCCATCACCTCCGTCCGCCCCGAGCATCCCGATGAATGCGGTGACGAACCGCCCGACCGGCAGCGCCTCGCACATCAGGGCATTGAGGTGGGAGACGGCGTCCTCCAGGGACGCCCCCAGGCGCGAGGCGATCCGGAGCATCGCCTGCACCTGCGTCGCCGAGAGGGCGGGGCCGATGCCGTGCCCGGTGGCGTCCGCCATCAACAGCAGGGCGCCCCGTCCACCGCCCAGGCCGACGATGTCGAACGTATCCCCCCCTGTCTCCTCCGCCTGCCGGTTCGACGCGGCGATGTCGTACCCGCGGACCGCCGGGAGCGTCGCCGGGAGCGTGGCGAGCTGCATCTCCCGCGCGACCTTCAGGTCTGCCTCGATCTTGTTCTTGCGCTTCTCCGCCTCCAGCAGCCTGGCGCGGCGGATCGCCACCGCGGCCTGGGAGGCCAGCGCCCGCGCGATCGTCTCATCAAAGGCGTCGAAGACCGCCCCCCCGCCCCCCCCGCTCTCCTCCC
>JBIQJK010000131.1:0-9318 GCA_044507535.1 Planctomycetaceae bacterium
GGGGGGGGGGGGGCGGGCGGGGGGGCCAGGGGGGGGGGGGGGGGGGGGGGGGGGTGAAAGAGGGGGGGGGGAGGGAGGGGGGGGCGAGGTAGGGGAGAGTCCGGCACCGGGCCCGACCTGCTGGGGTTCCTGTGAGGAAGTTGGATGCCCGCGGGCGAGGGGCGCGCGGCCGGCGCGGGGGATCCCGGCGCGCCCGGTGCGGGGTGGGTTCGGGGGCCGGGGTGCGGCAGGGTGCAACCCGGCGCTCCGGAGCACATATGCAAGTGGCGAAATCCGGCGAAGATGGTATCTTCCACGCGCAGTAGCGGCGGCGCCGGGTGCAGCGCCGCGGGTCTTTGGACTGTTGATTCGGTGCGATCGTCCGCAACTCCGGTTCCATCGTCTCTTGCAAGTTGCGGTATGGCCCCAGAGTGATCCCACGGCGCAAGTGTTGTGCCGCGAGTGGAGGATCGTTCCAGGAATCCCAGAGGAGGAGTCTGCTGTGCTACGACATGCATCTCGGATTGCGTTCCTGATGGCGTGCGCCGGGGCGACCGGCGCGATGGCGCTGCCGCCGGAGGTCGGAGAGATCCCCGGTGCGGCGCTGTTCGAAGCCGCGATGGTCGAGGTGGACCCGGGGATGCCCGCGGCGGGCGACCTCGGCGGGACGGATGTGCGGCGTCCGGGGGCGGTTCGGGGGCTGGAGGGCTGCCCGGACATCGTCGGCGACGCGTTCAACTGCCACCCGGCGGTGCTGAGCCTGGGGGCGAGCTTCTCGGGGACGCGCCCGGGCGCCTACCGGGTGATGGAGAACGTCACGCCGGCGACGGGGAACCCGACGCGGGTGTGCTGGATCGGCCGGTACGCGGACCGGGTGGCCCCGGCGGTGGCGGACGAGTCGTTCCTGATCCGGATCTTCGCGGACGCCGGGGGCTTCCCGGATCTGTCGGCGCCGGTGTTCGAGCGGCTGTTCCGGCAGACGGGGACGGCGGGGGTGGACCGCCTTGAGATGGACTGCCTGGACGGGGAGGCGTGCCCGGGGAGCACGCCGACCAGCGGCGGGCACTACATGTACTCGGCGGAGGTGACGGCGGGGCTGCCGATGAACGGGAACGGGTGCTACTGGATCGAGATCGCGTGCGCCGGGTCGTCGGAGGCGGGCCTGAACTGGGGGTGGTGCGGCTCGACCGGCGGATCGGACCTGCTGAGCCTGCAGGCGATCGACGGGGCGTACTCGCTGTTCACGCGGACGGCGAACGACCGGGCGATCTGCCTGAGCGGGGGCGTGAGCCCGGGGCTGGGCAACTGCGAGCTCGGGCCGATGCCGCCGGTGTGCACGAACAGCGACGCCAACGGCATCCCCTTCGCATCGTCCACCAGCGGCGGCCGCGCCTCGTGGCCGGGCTCGGACGGCCGGGGCTTCTGGACGCCGTTCCAGCGGGCGGACAGCTTCACGTTCAGCCAGCCGACGACGGTGACGAACGTGTGCTTCCGCGGGTTCTGGAACACGGTGCACAGCAACGGAGCGACGTCTCCGGCGGTGCCGCCGCCGACGAACCCCGAGTTCCGCGTGGCGTACTACGCGCACAACCCGATGTACGCGCGGCCGGCGGAGGCGGCGCCGATCGCGGAGTTCGCCATCGGGGACCCCGGCGTGACGTTCGTCTGGGACGGGTCGGACGTCTCGAGCTTCACGCACCCGCCGGTGGAGTTCGAGGCGAACACGTGCTACTGGATCTCGATCGGCCGGGTGCAGAGCACGCCGCTGCCGGGCGAGCCCGGGGCGCCGATGTGGGCGTGGCGGATCACGCCGGGGCCGGGGGTGCCGACGGCGGACAACCGGACGGCGTCGCGCGACATCTCGACGGCGACGCCTGCGGCGTGGGGCGTGACGGTCTTCCGGACGGCGGCGCCGGCGTGCGACCCGGTGAACTCGAACTACACGTTCCTGTTCAACGCGGGGCCGACGACGGCGTCGGCGTGCCAGCCGTCGGACTGCCCGCTGACGATCCCGCCGGGCGCGATCGCCAACGCGGAGCCGAACTGCGCGCTGTCGGGGAACCTCAACGGCGGGTGCAACCTGACCACGCCGGTGTTCACGCAGATCGCCTGCGGCGAGACGCACGTCGGGTCGAGCTCGAACCTGCTGACCGCGACGTGCTCGAACACGCGTGACACGGACTGGTTCCACCTGACGGTGACGCAGGAGACGGAGGTGACGTTCACGATCACGAGCCAGTTCGCGGGGATCGCCGGCTTCGGCGGGCTCAACCCCGGGATCGTGAACCCCACGGGCGACTGCAGCGAGTTCTCGGGCGGGATCACGCCGTTCGTGGAGATCGGCGGGTGCGAGCCGGTGACGCTGACGCGGACGCTCCAGCCGGGGACGTGGATCTTCTTCGTCGCGGCGATCTTCGGCGACATCATCGAGTGCGACAACTCCAACAACCTCTACCTGCTGTCGGTGGAGTGCACGGGCGGCCCCGGCGGGGACTGCAACGGCAACGGGATCGACGACGCCGCGGAGATCGCCGGCAACGCCGCGCTGGACTGCTTCAACCCGACGGCCCTGGCCAACCCGCACACGACGGGCGGCCCGGACGGCGCGCTGGACGAGTGCCAGTGCCAGGCGAACTGGAACCGCGACGGCTCGGTCAACTCCAACGACATCAGCAGCTTCCTGACCAGTTGGCTGGACGCGGTCGGGGGCGGCGCGACGAACGCGGACCTGAACTGCGACGGCGCGACCAACTCCAACGACATCAGCGCGTTCCTGTCGGTCTGGCTGGCGGCGGTGCAGAACACGGCGCCGCACGACGGCTGCCCGTGAGCCTCGGCCGCAACGCTTGAGATCGTGACCGAAAGCCCCCCGCGCTTGGCGCGGGGGGCTTTTCTTTTCGGGAGCCCCGGGGGGAGGGAGGAACGGGGAGCAGACGAGAGGAGGGAGAGGAAGAGAGCACGGGCTGGGAGCCCGTGCCACGGTTATTCGTGGCGGCCGGCCTCACGGCGGAAGGACTGCATCTGGGCCATGGCGCGGTCGAGCTGGCGCTTGAGGAGGCGGACGCGGAGGAGGGACTTGACGCGGGTGAGGAGCTCGAGGCGGTTGACGGGCTTGGTGAGGAACTCGTCGGCGCCGGACTCGACGGCGCGTTCGACGTCGCCGACCTCGTTGAGCGCGGTGACCATGACGACGGGGATGTCGCGGGTCTGCGGGTTGGCCTTGATCTTGGCGCAGGCCTGGAAGCCGCTCATGCGGGGCATCATCACGTCGAGGAGGATGATGTCCGGGCGGTGGGTCTCGACGGCCTGGAGGGCCTCGAGGCCGTCGCGGGCGGTGTGGACGGGGAGGCCGAGGTCCTCGAGGTAGGCCTGGAGGAGCTCGAGGTTCTGGAGGTTGTCGTCCACCACAAGGATGGAGGAGTTGGCGACGTCGGCCTCGGAGAACTCGCCAAGGGGCGCACCGGGGTCGAAGCCCTCGCCGCCGCTCCCTGCCCCGCTCTCATCGCCGCGGGATCCGCCGCCGAGGTCGGGGTGCGAGGGGGCGTTCCGCTGTCTGGGATCGTCTGCCATCAGGCCTCCGGACGGGTATCACCGTGTGGTCTATCCTATCAGGGGCCGGGGTCCGGCGGGGCGGGGCTGGGCGGTCGGGGTGCGTCGCGGGGCAACCGCACGGGGTTTGGGGGGTATACAACCGGGTGGACGCGGCCACGGATTCTCGCCGCGGCAGTTCTGCGACCGCGAATCTCAGTGGGAAGTCCGGTGATGGGTTCTGAAAGCGCATTCCAACCAAAGCTGTCGTGGGCGAACAAGTTCCTGCGTCCGAGCCCGGACCAGCTGGTGTCGCAGTGCGCGACGAAGCAGCTCGGGCAGCTCGTGGAGGCGGCGAGGAAGGAGCTGTCGGCGCTGGTCGGGGTGAGCGAGACGCTGTCGTGGCAGGGGGTGCCGTGGCGGTGGAGCTTCGTCTACTCCCTGGCGGGGGAGGATGCGGGAACGCCGGCGACGGGGGCGCACGTGACGCTGCGGAGCCAGCCGCTGGCGTACCTGATCCCGGACCCGCAGCGGCCGCAGGTGTCGGTGCCGCTGAGCTGGCAGGTGGTGGAGTCGCTGCCGATGCGGCGGCTGAAGCGGTTCGTGCGCGACGGGATCGTGCACAGCCGGCTGGTCGGGGAGGTCCACTGGCCGACGTGGGATTTCTCGGCGCGGTCGCAGCTGGACGAGATTCTGGATTTGATTGTCCGCAAATACAAACTGGTGGGGGCGGCGAAGCAGCAGGCGGTGGCGGAGGGGGCCTGAGGCGGTCGTCCGGGGTGGGGATCGGCGGCGCATCCGGCGCGGGGGCGACCCTGTCAAGCGTCGGACGGCGGGGTGCCGATAGCGTCGTATTGCGGCGCGGATGAGTGGACAACGCGGTCGGTCCGTTGGCGGGCACGCCGCTCCAGGAGAAGCGTGATGGTGGAGGAGCGGGCGGCCCGGCGGCGGGCGGTGGTGGCGGCGGCGGCGGTGGTGCTGGCGGCGATCGCGGCGGTGTCGCCGGCGCTGGCGCAGACGCTGAGCGACGCCGAGGTGCTGGAGGTCCTGGGGAGGGCGAAGCTCGGGGCGTCGCGGGTGGGGGTGAGCGTGGTGGACCTGAGCGGGGGGCGGGAGCTGGTGGCGATCCGGAAGGATGAAGCGTTCATCCCGGCGTCGAACATGAAGCTGCTGACGTCGGGGACGGCCGCGGCGGTGCTGGGGCCGGAGTTCGAGTTCCGGACGACGCTGTGGCAGAGCGGGGACCGGCTGATCGTGGAGGGGTCGGGGGACCCTGCGTTTGCGGACCCCGCGCTGCTGGACGAGATGGGGCAGGACGTTGACGCGTTCCTGGACCGGCTGGCGGAGGCGGTGAAGTCGGGGTGGGACATGGGGGCGGGACCGATCCGGGAGGTGGTGGTGGACGACCGGGTGCTGGACCGGGAGTACGTCCACCCGACGTGGCCGGCGGACCAGCTGAGGCTGTGGTACTGCGCGGAGGTCGGGGGGCTGAACTTCTTCGCGAACGTGGTGCGGCTGTACGCGCGGCCGGGGGAGCAGGAGGGGATGTCGCCGTCGGTGCGGCTGGAGCCGTCGGCGCCGTGGCTGGCGGTGGAGAACCGGGCGCGGACGGCGAAGAAGAACGAGTCCACGACGCTGGACCTGTCGCGGGTGGGGCAGAACAACACGTTTGTGCTGCGGGGGGCGATCCGGTCGGCGCTGGTGCGGCCGATCGAGGCGACGACGCACGAGTCGTCGCTGCTGTTCGCGCGCCTGCTGGCGGACCGGCTCGGGACGGCGGTGGGGCGCGGGGGGACGCCGGCGTGGCGGCTGGCGGGGGCGGAGGAGGACCTGGGCGACGCGGGCGCGAGGCGGGCGCTGGCGGTGGTGCGGACGCCGCTGAGCGTGGTGCTGGCGCGGTGCAACATGGACTCGCACAACCTCTATGCCGAGGCGCTGATCAAGCGGGTGGGGCACGAGGTGACGCGTCAGCCGGGGAGCTGGGCGAACGGGGCGGCGGTGGTGCGGATGCAGCTGCGGGAGCGGGTGGGGCCGGAGGCGGCCGCGGCGGTGTCGGTGGCGGACGGGTCGGGGCTGAGCCGCGGGAACCTGATCACGCCGGGGGTGATGACGGCGTGGCTGGGGGCGCTGAGCCGGGACACGCGGGTGGCGCCGGTGTTCATCGCGTCGATCCCGGAGGCGGGGGTGGAGGGGAACATGGCGAAGCGGTTCCGGGGTCGGGAGCTGACCAACGAGGTGCGGTGCAAGAGCGGGTACATCAACGGGGTGCGGACGCTCTCGGGGTACGTGATCAACCGGGAGACGGGGCGGATGGCGGCGTTCAGCATCCTGGTGAACGACACGCCTGGGAATGTCCCGGGGGCGCGGGTGCGGGAGTTCCACGAGGACGTGGTGGAGCTGGTGGACAAGTGGATGACGGGGGTGGTGAAGAAGGAGATGGCGCGGGGGGTTGGGGCGGGGGCGGCTCGGTAGGGCAAAGGGCGGAGCGTGGGAACCGGCGTTGCCGTTGCTAGTCAAGTTTTCTTGACTAGCGGTCCCCTCCAACCCATGGCTCGAGAAACAGGCACATACCGGATTATCCGGCATGCGGACGAGCCCGTCCGGGCGTTCATTCCCAAGCCATTGCCTCCTGCGGACCCACCCCTGACGCTCGATGGGCGGCTGGCGGCGCTGCACGCAGATGCGCTCCACGCGCTCCAACGACTTGGCGTGGCCGCGACAATGGCGCCGAGCGCGGACTGGTTTCTCTATGGATTTGTCCGCAAAGAGGCGGTGATCTCGTCGCAGATCGAGGGAACGCAGACGACGCTGAAGGACGTGGTCACCTACGAAGCGACGCGGGAAGCGGAGCGGCCGGAAGATGTGCTGGAGGTCTGCAACTATGTCGATGCGCTGAGCTACGCGAGAGGGGAGATCGCGAGCCCGAGCGGGCTTGCGCTGAGCACGCGGCTGCTGTGCGAGGCACATCGGCGCCTCATGCGGGGGGCACGGGGCGAAGAGAAGCTGCCCGGCGAGATCCGGCGGTCGCAGAACTGGATCGGCGGTACTCGGCCGGGGAACGCACGGTTCGTGCCGCCGCCGCCGGAGTTGGCCCCGGAGCTCATGGGCGAACTGGAGCGGTGGCTGCACGCACCGGACCCGCTGCCGCCGCTGGTACGGGCCGGGCTGGCGCACGTGCAGTTCGAGACCATCCACCCATTTCTTGACGGCAACGGCCGGATCGGGCGGCTGCTGATCACGCTGCTGCTGGAGCACTGGGGGCTCCTGCGGAGCCCGGTGTTGTACCTGAGCGTAGCGATCAAGCGTCGGCAGCAGGAGTACTACGATCGGCTGATCGCGGTGCGGGACTCGGGGGGCTGGGAGGGGTGGACGGGGTTTTACCTGGATTGCGTACGCGAAGCTGCGGACGACGGGGTGGTCGCCGCGACGCATCTGTTTGCGCTCCTCGGCCGAGACCGAGAGCGGGTGATCCAACGGAAGGACGTGAGCGTGACGGCGATTCGGCTGCTGGAGACGCTGCCGTCGCGCCCGGTCGTGACACTTGGACTCGTGACCGAGATGTTGGGTACGAGCAAGCCGACGGCGCTCAAGGCGATCGGGGTCCTGGAAGAGGCGGGGGTGCTGCGGGAGATCTCAGGGAAGCGGCGCGACCGGGTGTACGCGTACCAGGGGTATCTCGACGTGCTCGCGGGGGAGCAGGGGCGCATGGACGCCTAGAGGCCGTACTCGCGCCAGCGCCGTGTGACGCGGTCCTTGATGGCGCGGGACATCTCGATGATCGGGGGCCAGGGGCGGACGGGGTTGCCGTTCACCTCCTCGCCGGGGATCTTGCGGGTGGCGTCGAGGCCGATCTTGTGGCCGGCGCCGAGGCGCGGGGCGGCGTGGTCGAGGATGTCGAGGGGGCCGGCGACGATCTCGACGTCGCGGCCGGGGTCCATGTTGGCGGCGAGGTGGAAGAGGACGGCGTCCTGGTCGTGGACGTCCACGTCGTGGTCCACGACGACGATGATCTTGGTCCAGGCCATCTGGCCGGCGCCCCAGATGGCGTGCATGACGCGGCGGGCCTGGAGGGGGTACTCCTTCCTGATCTTGACGAAGGCGCAGTTGTGGAACGCGCCGAACATGGGGAGGTCGTAGTCGATGATGTCGGGGATGATGGTGCGCAGCAGCGGGAGGAAGAGCCGCTCGGTCGCCTTGCCCATGTAGTAGTCCTCCTGCGGGGGGAGGCCGACGATGGTCGTCGGGTACACGGGGTCCTTGCGGTGGGTGATCGCCGTCACCTCAAGAATGGGGTAGCGGTCGGGGAGGGAGTAGAAGCCGGTGTGGTCGCCGAAGGGGCCCTCGAAGACTGCGCCGGGGCCGAGAGGGGGATGTGGAGGTGTGGAGGTGCGGAGGTGTGGAGGCGAGTGAGGAGACGGGCGAGGTTCGTAGCTGGGGTGGCCGGCCTCGTGGGAGACGTAGCCCTCGATGACGATCTCGGAGTTGGCGGGGACGTCGAGGGGGACGGTCTTGCAGGGGACCAGGGGGATGGGGCCGCGGTTGAGGAAGCCGGCGAGAAGGAGCTCGCTGATGCCGGGGGGCATGGGGGCGGTCGCGGCGTAGGGGAGGACGCTCTCGCCGCCGAGGGCGATGGCGACGGGCATGCGCTCGCCGCGGGCTTTCCAGGAGCGCCAGTGGCGGGCGCCGTCGTGGTGCATGTGCCAGTGCATGGCCATGTGGCGCTTGCCGAGGAGCTGGACGCGGTACATGCCGATGTTGCGCGACGGCGGGGCGGGGTTGCCGGCGTCGTCGGCGTGGATGGTGTGGATGGTGCCGAGGGTGATGTAGCGGCCGCGGTAGCGGGCGTTCCAGTCGGCGTTCGTCGAGGGCTCGATGCCGCGGATGTTGTCGTTGACCTCGGCGGGGTAGCCGAGGGCGGCGAAGTCGCCGTCGTGGGGCCAGCAGCGGATGAGGGGGAGACGGGTCAGGTCGATGCCCCCCCCACCGCCGTCGGCGGTGTGCACGACCTCCTGGCAGATCCCGGCGCGGACGCGCTTGGGGGGGATCCTGGCGAGCTCCATGAGCTCGGGGAGCTTCTGGAGCTTGGCGAGCAGCGTCGGCGGGGGCTCGGGCTTGATGAGCTTCGCGAGTCGGTCGGCCAGGGCCTCAAAGCCGCCGGGGGTGTGCCCCCCCCCGCCCCCCTCGTGGCGGCCGTCGCCGTCGTGGCAGCCCAACGCCATCTCCATGCGGCGGTAGGAGCCGAACTGGTTGATCAGCACGGGGATGTCGGAGCCCTCGACGTTCTCGAAGAGGAGCGCGTGGCCGCCGCCGGCGTGGAAGCGGGGGTCGGCGCGGCGGGCGGAGTCGGAGGGGGGGTTCGGCGCCGGGGACTTGCTGATGCGGTCGGCGATCTCGGCGATCTCGAGGACCGGGGAGACGGGGGCCTTGATGCGCTTGAGCTCGCCGGCGCGGTCCAGGGCGGCAATGAAGTCTTGGGTGGTGTCGTACATTGCGGGGGAGGGTATCCGGCTGGCCGGGGGGGTGCGTGGGGTGGCGGGGTCATGGGGAGCCAGCGCGAGCGTTGAGAATGGGCGTGAGCATCGCCCGCCCGTTTCACGGGCGGGAGCGGATGGCGGCGGTGACTGGAGACGGGAAATGGAGGCGAAGATGGCTGGAGCCGACGACTGGGCGGAGTACTACGACGCGGTGGCGGGGAAGCCGGCGCGGGAGACGTTGGTGCGGGCGATGGAGCTGTTCGCGGCGGAGGGGCGGGTAGGGAGGGCGGCGGATCTGGGGTGCGGGGAGGGGCGGGACGCCGTGGAGATGCTGCGG